>WFSH01000020.1 GCA_015486145.1 Mesoaciditogaceae bacterium | reverse complement strand
TGAACGACTCCATGTACGGGATACTTTTTAGGAACATAAACATGATCAGAACCTTTGTCGATCAATACACCTCAAGACTCATATCCGCTTACGCTCACATAACGATAAACACCGGAGAAGACAACTACATAAAAACGTCCGATCCCATCGATCGTGCTCACACCGTCACGACTTCACAGCTCATAAACGAGCAGTTTGCTTTAAAGAGTTATATGAAACCCAAGTACATGGGTATAGGACACGCGTTTGAAATAGATCCAGACGTGCCAAACGGCTTTTTGTACGAGATAGCACATGCCATGTTGACGCGCGAACTCTTTCCAGAAGCCACTCCAAAATACATGCCACCTACACGACACATGACGGGGAATATCTTTAAAGGGTACGCCATGAACACACTTTACAACCTCGTGTCGATCATGACGGGTCAATCCATCCAGCTACTTGGCATGCTCACAGAAGCCATACACACACCGTTTCTTCAAGACAGATATTTGGCCATTGCAAATGCCAAATATGTTTTTAACAATGCAAAAGACTTCGGAAATGAGATAGAGTTCAAAAAGGACGGATTCATTCAAAAAAGGGCAAATGAGGTACTCGAGAATGCCGTAAATCTCTTGGAACATGTGAAAGAGGTGGGACTCATATCCGCAATAGAAGAGGGCACCTTTGGAGATATAGCGAGAAAGCGAGACGAGGGAAAAGGTGGAGATGGAGTTTTTTCCAAAGGAGAAGATTATTACAATCCCATACTTGAAGGAATGATCGATGAACTCAGAGGTGAAAGAGTATGAGTGAAAATGTAAAAAAAGTGGATCTTTCTCATCTCAAACCGTACGGTGACCAGATGAACGATGGGGCCGTTCAACTCTCTTTTACCCTTCCCGTATCCAATGGACCCCGTGCCAGAGAAGCGGCGAGACAACTTGTGAGCCGGATGGGATTTTCCGAAGTGCAAATTGTATTTTCTGACGATTTGGGAAACGACTTTACATTTTTCATCGTTTACGGGAAAACGGAAAATTTTGTGGATTACAACGCCATAAAGGCCCTTGGTGTGGAATCACCGAAGATGACCATGGAAGAGGTTGATGAGTACATATCCAAAAACGTGGGCCGCTCTGTGATCGTGGTTGGAGCGACGATAGGTACGGATGCGCACACAGTTGGGCTAGACTCCATTTTAAACATGAAAGGCTTTCACGGAAATTCAGGTTTGGAGAGATACAAAATGTTCAAGGTTTATAACCTCGGTAGTCAAGTTCCGCCGACTGAGTTGGTGAAAAAAGTCAGGGAAGTCAACGCCGACGTCGTGCTCGTTTCACAAGTTGTAACCCAGAGAAACATCCATATAAAACATCTCACCGAACTCGTCGATGTTCTGGAGGCTGAGCGAATGAGGGACAAGGTGTTACTGATCGCGGGAGGGCCAAGGATCACACACGAGCTCGCCGTTGAGCTTGGATATGACGCGGGATTTGGGGCAGGAACACTGCCTTCTGATGTCGCGTCTTACATAGCAACTGAGATGGCTAAGAGAGTATGACGAGAAGAAACACAACCATCCTGTTGTTGGTTGTTCTGGCGATCGTCGTGGGATTGTTTTTGTTCTTTAGGGTCTTCAACGAGAAGCCAACGATTGGGATACTCAGCTCAACGAGCTACACGTATCCAGATGAGCGTGCGGGGATTTTAATCGCGTTGAAAAGGTTGCCCAAAGGCGTTAACTTTGTGAACGTTGACTACTCCGACGACAACATCGAAAGCGCGTTTGAAGGCGCTGTGAAAAGAGGAATCAGGTATTTTGTGGGACTCAACATATCGTCAGATGCGAAAAAAATAGAGGGGTTGTTATCCAAAACCCATTCCATTTTGATAGAGGATCAGGTAACCAATCCACAAGTTGTGGAAGCGTCTAAAAATCTCTACACGATGGCCCAAACGGACAATCTGCAGGCTCAGGCAATAGCGGCGTACATCGATCACGAAGGGTATAAAACGATCACGATCGTGAAAAGCAATTCTAACGCGGCGTATGTTAACTATCTTTCGAACAAAATTGAAAGGGATTTAAGCGGTGTCAAAACAGAGATCATCTCCATATCACAGCTTTCCTCCGTTCAAAGAGCACCAGATGCTTTCGTTTTGGTCATGTCAGCCCAGGAGGCTGTTGATTCCATGAAAGAATTGGAATCAAAATTTGGAAGAATCCCTTTCGTGGGGAGTGATTGGACTTTCAGAGGCGGTACACTGATGAGGAACATAAAAGTTTCAGAAGGAATGGTGACGATCGGATTTGTGAATTTGAACGACGTATCTTCATCGTTTAGAAATAAAATGTTTGACCTGGATTTACAAGTCACCCCAACTGCCATTTTGGCTCACGATGCCGTGATGGTGGCATACGCTCTTGCAAAGAATCGAATTTCTCCAAAACGGGTTTACAATTTTCTTCAAAGCCACATATTTATTGGAGAAAGAGGAGATTTCTCATTCAGAGGAAAATGCGTGAATTCACCGATATACTTCTACAAAGTGTCGCCTTTGAATTTCAAACTCGCTTGGACATTTGGAGGAAAAAAGTGAAACCCAAAGTTATGGTACCGTTGGTTTTGAGTGCGCTATTCCTGTTGATATGTGGAGAAACGTACGTTGTTTACAAT
>WFSH01000019.1 GCA_015486145.1 Mesoaciditogaceae bacterium | reverse complement strand
TGTAGGGACAATTCATGAATTGCCCCTACAAACAGAAATAAATGCCGAATATTCTCAACAACGTAGGAGCACGGAATATCACGAAAATTTGTCATCATATCCAATACGTACGGGAACGGAATATCACGAAAATTTGTCATCATATTCAACACGTAGGGGCACGGCATGCCGTGCCCGTACATGTGCTCCAATAAACGTCTGAATCAGTTTTGACAAGGCTTCAAAAAGATTACACTCACCGCTTGTAAAGCGATACTAAAATGTCAAAGAACATCGTTATCCGAAAAATGTTATCTTCACTATCGTGAAGAGATCCATTTATTTTGGTGCGAAAGTCCACAATTAATTATACACTTTCTCTTGAAAAGGACTGATTTTTATGTTATACTTTGTTTTGCAACGGGGCGTAGCGCAGAGGGAGCGCACCTGTCTTGGGCACAGGGGGTCGCTGGTTCAAATCCAGTCGCCCCGACCATATTTCAACGAATAAAGCGGACCGATAGGTCCGCATTGTTAAAAAGTTTGGATTTTTTGTTTATACTTCACTTTCTATTTCTTTCATACCCTCTTTAAAATACGCGCGAGACATGTTGGGAGTGTTGTAGGCGTAGCCTATTCTGCCGTGTCTGTCAACAACAATTATACCCGCACCAGTTCCAACTGAGTTGTCAAGGTAGTTCAACGCTGCCTCGGCGGCATGTTGAGCATCGAGACCGGCTTTCAGAAAATCAGCGGCGACTTTGGTGATCAAGACCCTCATCATGCCTTCACCCAAACCTGTTGATGACGCCGCACCGTCTGGGGTGGCATAGGTTCCCGCTCCAGGTAGTGGCGTGTCTCCCACTCTGCCGAGCAACTTCAAAAAAACACCACCCGTGGACGTTGCCGCAGCCGTTTCACCATGTGAATCTACGGCCACAGCTCCAACGGTACCATGAAGAAATTCGGGATGTTCCTGGAAAAGTTTTCTGAGTTTGGGCCAACTTTTATAATCACCGTTGAGAAATTCTTTGCGATAATTTTCCCACTGTTCTCGCCTTCTTTGAACTATGGGATCGTGATATTCAAATCCCATGAGTTTGGCAAAATTATTCGCGCCATTCCCCGCTAACAGCACGTGATCCGTTTTTTCCATAACTTGCCTCGCCAAGCTTATGGGGTGACGTATGTTCTTTACACCTGCCACAGCTCCAAAATCAAAGTTTGGACCGTACGCGATCGCGGCATCCATTTCGACTTCTCCATCGAAAGTTAAAACAGAACCGGTGCCTGCGTTGAATGATGGATCGTCTTCCAACACTTTTATTGCCGCTTCCACGGCATCCAGGGCCCTCCCCCCGCTTTTGAGTATTTCCACTCCCGCCTCAACCGCATTTTTGGTGCCCTTTTTTGCGTCGTCAAACCTTTCTGAACTTATTTTTCCAGCACCTCCGTGAACTATTATGGCGTACATTATGCTCCCTCCTTCTCCAAAGAGCTCTTTCGGTATCTCTATGAACTCACGTTATTTTTTCTGCTAATGGCAAGATCGTCTATGACCTTTTGCTCTTCTCTGAGCATATCCAAATTGTGCATGTTTTCTCGGATTTTTCTCAAGTTTTCCAAAGCTTTGTGCTCTTTGTACAACTCCACATATTTCTCTTTGAGTTTGTCTAAATGTTTTTCAAGTTCGAACAGTTGTGAGCTTAGTTTTCCACGTCGAAGGTACATGGAGTGAATGTAATTCATCCACTCTTTCAAAACGCGAACACTGCCCACTCCTTTATCCATTTTCTTTTGGGATTTGGAGATCTCTTCCGTGATCGCCTCGATCTTCTCTTTAATTTTTGCTATTTCACCGTTTAGCTTGGAAATTTCTATCTTGAGTATCTCAAGGTTCGAAGCCTTCATATCTAAAAGCTTGTGAAGACTAAATTTGAATTTTTTCACAGAATTCTCCTTGTTGACAAATAAGAGATTGAGTCACCCTCGAAGTGCTGTCAGGATATATGAGCTCATTGTTTTTTTGTTTCGTAGGGCAATTCATGAATTGCCCCTACAAACAGAAATAAATGCCGAATATTCTCAACAACGTAGTGGCGTGGCATATCACGAAAATTTGTCATCATATCCAACGCGTAGGGGCACGGAATATCACGAAAATTTGTCATCATATTCAACAACGTAGGGGCACGGCATGCCGTGCCCGTACAC
>WFSH01000018.1 GCA_015486145.1 Mesoaciditogaceae bacterium | reverse complement strand
TACACGCAGTTATTGAAGAAAGCGGCGCCGAAGCCAGAATCAGGTTTAAAGCCTGAAGAGATAGATGTTGGAGGAGAAGTACCGGATTTGACGGAACTTCCGAGTGGATGTCCATTTGAGCCGAGGTGTTTGTTTGCCAAGCCTGAATGCAAGGAAGGTCTTCCTGAGATGGTGAAGGTGGGTAAAGACCATTACGTGAGATGTGTGTTGTACCATGGAAAAGGAGATGAATAGCATGAAAATGGGAATGAGTTATTTTGGAAACAGATACGTAGAATGTGCCAGAAATCATTTGAAAAGCATGAAAGAAATGGGAGCTTCTTATGTTGTTTTTACGTTCAGTGAAAATGATTTTTTCTATTACGAACGTACCATGCAAGAACTTTTTGATGTTGCTCATCAGATCGGCTTGGAGGTTTGGGTTGATCCATGGGCTATAGGTGGTATCTTTGGTGGAGAAGCATTTAGCAAATTCCTTTTAGACAATCCTAACGAGTGGCAGATGAGAAATGATAATGTTAGGGTACCACATGTATGCTTAAATTCCATAAAATTCAAAGAATTCCTCAAAAAAGTAGTGGATTCAATTGCTTCAAGTAATACGGATTATATATTTTGGGATGAACCACATTGGTATATTCCACAATGGGATGGAGTCAGTGATGATTCACTTTGGGCATGTAGATGTGAACGTTGTAAAGGGCTTTTTAGGAAAAAGTATGGCTATGATATGCCTGTGAATATAAATGACGATATTGTTGATTTCAAAAAGGACACAGCGTTTTCTTTCTTTGAAGAAATGTCAAAATATGCAAAAGGCAAAGGACTTAAAAATGCGGTTTGCTTTCTTCCCATTGAAAACGAAAAAAACATCAGTGTTCCATACGAAAAAGTAGCTTCTCTTTCAACCGTTGACGTTATAGGTTCCGATCCTTATTGGTATATTTTTGGTAAAAGTGTGCAAGATTTTGTGAAACCTGTGACAGAAAGAATGTTAGAAATAGGTAAGAAATATTCCAAAGAGGTTCAAATGTGGTTTCAAGGGTACAAAGTACCAAATGGTAGGGAAGAAGAAATGAGAAAAGCGGTTGATACTATGTATAAATTAGGTGTGAGAAATGTTGCTGTTTGGGCCTATAACGGAGCCACTCAGATGTCTTCTTTAAGATCTGATAACCCACGAAAGGTAAATGAAGTGCTTGAAAAAATTTTCAACGAATTTTCTGCTTTATGATTAATTCACTAAGCGCGGTCTTTTATCAGAAAGGCTGGTGTTTTTGACTAAGAAAATGCAGATAAAAAGACTTTTACCTTCACGATTGAAAGAAGCAATAGAATTTGCAGATAGAATTTTTAAACCCAAAGATGGATCGATGGGAAAGAATTTCCCGGTGCTTTTTTCAAAGGAAAATGCTCATAATATTTTAATTGTTGAAGAAGATGAAAGAATTGTTGCAATGGCTGGTATGTATTACGCTTACGCTCAAATTTTTTCGATGCGCGTAAAAACTGTCTTCGTGGGAGCTGTTTGTACGGATGAAAAATACAGAAGCAGAGGTTATGCCACAAGTATGATGTATGAAACTGAAAAGATAGCATTAGAAAACGATGCCACTTTGATGATGATCCACGGTGATAATGGTATTTACAGAAGGTTTGGAGCTGTTAGCGCTGGAACTTATTTCACAATTAGAATTGAACCAAATCAAGATATATCCATGCGTGATTTTAGAAGGGCAACTGACAAAGATATTAAGAAAATGGCAATTTGGTACTGGAGGGAGCCAGTTAAGTTTGTTCGTCCTTTTTCGAGATTTGAACTTTTCCACAAAGTTGGCCATACTTGGGATGCTTTGGCAAAAACATTCATAAATGATTCTGCTTATGCCAATTTTGTAAGAAAAGAAAGGATGAACCATTGTGTTGAATTTGCCGGAGATCCCATTGCTATCAAGTTGCTAATTCAGGATTTTGCGAATAAATATGGACCCACGATGGTTCACATGAATTTTGCCAATAAAGAGTGCATTTCAGCGTTGTTTTCAAAAACTCCAAGACGTAGGAATTTTTATGGAACGATGAAAGTTCTGGATAAATTTAAGTTGTCGGAGCAACTAAAAGACTATCTTGATGAGGCTATAAATAAATCAGAAAAAGAAAGATTACTAAAGTCTCTCTCGAGATTTAACAATTCTGACTTTACAAAGATAGTGTTTGGTTCAACAGAAGAAGCACCCGATTTTCATTATGATGTATTTCCTATTCCGTTGCCGGATTATCATGGAATGGATTATATTTAAATAAGGAAAAAGCTATGAAAATAAGAATTGGAATAGACAATTTGCTTCGACTTTCAACTCAATGGATGGATAGGCGGCTTGCGCTGTTTACAAACGCCAGTGGTGTGAATTCGAGTTTGAACAAAAATTTGAATCTTTTGATAAATGCGGGGTTCAACGTTGTGAAGCTTTTTGGCCCTGAGCATGGAATATCGGGAATGGCGGCTGACGGCGTGAATGTGCCGGATGACGTGGAACCCAATTACAAAATACCAATTTTCTCACTGTATGGCAAAACGCGAAGACCAACTTCTGAAATGTTAGAAGGAATAGATGTTGTTATATACGACATTCAAGATGTGGGATTGAGATTTTACACGTATATATACTCTCTTGCTTACATGATGGAGGAGTGTGGGAAAAGGGGGATAAAGGTAATCGTTTTGGACAGGCCCAATCCACTTTCGGGGAAAATTGAAGGGCCAGTTATTAAAAAGAGTTTTGAATCTTTTGTTGGAGGCTATGGCCTTGCTCTCAGATATGGTCTGACCGTTGGAGAATTGGCACGGTATTTCAACGATCAATTTAGCATGAATGCAGATCTTGAGGTTGTGGCAATGGATGGTTGGAAACGTTGGATGTATTACGATGATACAGGTTTACTCTGGGATACACCATCTCCCAATATTCCATCACTTGAGCATGCTTTACTCTACGCTGGGATGTGTCTTTTAGAAGGAATTAACGTTTCTGTTGGTAGAGGTACTGTGCATCCGTTCAAGTACGTAGGCGCTCCATGGATAGATTCAAGGAAATTAAAAGATGCGATGAAGGCAACCTCTCATCCAGGTGTTGAGTTTCGAGAGAGAGATTTTATTCCTCTAACGTCTAAGTATGCGAATGAGGTATGTCATGGATTGGAATTTTTTGTCGTTGATAAGGCAAAAATAAAGCCGCTTGAATTGGTGTTAGAACTTATCTCAACACTTAAGAAAATTCATACAGAAAAGTTTGAATGGGATATCTCGCACCATGGAGCAAATGAAAGCTATCATTTTGATCTTTTAATTGGTGATGATAAGTACAGAAAGGCGATCGATGAAGGGAAAAGTGTACAAGAACTTTCAGAGATGTGGAGAACTGAATCAAGGAAGTTTCAGGAACTTTCTAAAAAATATTGGCTTTATTCAGAGTGAGGTGCTTTCTTTGAGAAATCGAATTGAG
>WFSH01000017.1 GCA_015486145.1 Mesoaciditogaceae bacterium | reverse complement strand
GTCTTCAGTGGGGAAACAAGCGGTGTCTCTGACGGGATTTCAAGCCGGGATTGACACGGATTCCAACCACACCCGTGCAAAATTGAAGAGAATATACCGGGGGAAAATACTCTCCATTTTGGATGAGGGAAAGATACCGGTAATAGCCGGGTTTCAGGGTGTTGATCAGGACGGAGATATCACGACGCTTGGTCGTGGTGGATCCGATACAACGGCGGTAGGGGTTGCGTACGCTTTGGATGCGGATCTTTGTGAGATATACACAGATGTTGACGGAGTTTATGCTGCCGATCCCCGCTACGTTGAAAGTCCAAAACGAATAGAAAAAATTTCGTACGACGAAATGATAGAAATGGCTGCACATGGAGCAAAAGTACTTCACTTAAGGGCGGTAGAACTTGCAAGGCGGTATCACGTTTCGTTGATTGTCAAGCATGCGCACGTTGAAGGTAAAGGAACACGCATAGGGGAGGTGGACAGCATGGAGGAACCCCTCGTTCGAGCCTTAACCGTGGACGAAGGAATTGTGAAAGTCGTCTTGGAACGAGTTTTGGACAAACCGGGTATCGCCGCAAAGATCTTCAAAAAACTCGCGGATCGCCAAATTTCTCTTGATATGATCGTTCAAAGCATGCACAAAGATGGAAGAAATGATGTGGCGTTTACAGTGTCAAAAGATGATATGCGGGAAACTCTTGATGCTATGAATGAGATCAAAAATGAAGTGGAAGCAAAGGCGGTTCATTATGACGACACCATCGCCAAGGTGTCCATCATTGGAGTCAACATTTTAGGCTCTTCTGAGATGATATACGGCATGTTCGATGCGATCGCTTCGGAAGGGGTTAACATAGATATGATAAGCTCTTCAAACAGCAGGATATCCTGCATCATTTCAAAATCAAAAACGAAAAAAGTGGCCAATGCACTGGCCAAAAGATTTGATTTGAAATTGAACCGCTAATTCGATGACAAGTAACTACCTTTTTGTGGTACAATATGATTGAGAAACGGGGAGTCGGTGTAACCGGCTGAGAGGAGGCTGAAAGCCTCGACCCTTTGAACCTGCTCCGGGTAATGCCGGCGAAGGGAAAGAATGGGCCGTTCCCCGTTTGGGAACGGATTTTTAATTTTATATGGGAGATGGTGTGTATGAAAAAGTTTGTTCTGGCATTTTTCTTTGTCACTTTGTTTGTCGCTGGAATCTTTGCAACCGAAACACTTACGGTTTACACTTACGACAGTTTTATATCCGGCATGGCCAGGCAAATCGGACCAACATTCGAAAAGATGTACAACTGCAAGGTGAAATTTTTGTCCTTTGGTGATAGCGGCAATCTGTTGTCGAGGTTGATACTTGAAAGATCACATCCGAGAGCTGACGTGGTTGTTGGGCTTTCGCAAAGTCAAATTCCTGAGGCTCTAAAGTACGGACTTTTTCAGCCTTACAAGCCCACCAATATCGCGAGTGTTGTGAACAAAACCTTTCTAATCGATCCAAAATATCGGGTGATCCCGTTTGATTACGGTGCCTTGGCGATCGACTACAATCTCAAAACCGTCAAAAATCCTCCAAAAAGTTTTAAGGACTTACTCGATCCAAAATTTTCACATTCTTTGGTTGTCGAAGATCCAAGGACATCATCGACGGGATTAGATTTTCTTCTGTGGACTATTGGGGTGTATGGAAATCGTTGGCAGAGTTATTGGAAAAAGCTGATGAATTCCATCAAAACGATAACCAGTGGATGGGGTAGTGCTTTTGAAATGCTCGAAAAGGGCGAAGCTCCCATGATGGTGAGTTTCGCAACGGACAAGGCTTACGATTATTATTACTACAAGGGTTCGACCATTGGAGTGATAATACCGTCTGAAGGTGCCTACGTCATGGTGGAATATGCCGGCATTTTGAAGGGAGCAAAACATCTGTCCCTTGCCCGTAAATTCATGAATTTCGTCCTTTCAAAGGATTTTCAGGAAGCAGTACCCCTGAATCAGTGGATGTATCCGGTAACAAATGTGAAGCTTCCCAAGGTTTACAAATACGCGCCAAAAGTTAAAAAGATCGTTTTTATCAGTCCCACAAAAATTCAAAAAAATCTTTCTAAATGGCTTGAAGAGTGGAGCTCATTGGTGGTTCAGTGAAAAAATGGAATGTGTTCGAAATTGCACCTGCCACGATCTTTATGGCGGGTGCCTATTTTGTTCCGTTTGTTCTCATAATCATATACGCCGTGAGTCTTGGCGGCGAGATTTCTATATTTACCCCCTTGAATTTGCACATAGTTTCTTTCACCTTCTATCAAGCGATGCTTTCAACGATTTTGGCGATCGTTGTGGGGCTTCCAGGCGCTTATTTGATCGGACGAACCGAATTCAAGTTCAAGTACGTCTTCAGCGCCCTTGCCACCGTTCCATTCGTGATGCCGTCCATATCTATGGCCTTGGGATTTTACACTTTTTTCGGATACAACGGCATTTTAAACTCTTATTTTCTTTGGCCGTTGTTCCATGTGCGATTTGAACCTTTGTTTTCGATTTTGGGGATAGTCATGGGTAACGCCTTTTATAACTTTCCGCTCATCATGATCATCGTGGGTGGTGCGATTTCTACCCTTGATCCCGTGTATCTTGAAGCTGCGCGAGTTGATGGAGCTTCAAAATTCAAGGCTTTTTTGCACGTGGAACTTCCAATGTTGCTTCCTTCAATAGCGACCTCTTCACTTTTGGCTTTTGTATATTGTTTTACCTCTTTTGCGGTTGTGCTCATGCTTGGCGGAGCGAGATACGCCACTTTAGAAGTACAAATATACATGTATTTGAGAACTTTGCTCGATTTTAAAGGAGCGGCCGCTCTCACGATCTTACAGCTCGTGTTTGTTGGGATTTTCACATTTCTCTTTTCGATTTTGCGAAGGTCTGCCGGAACCTTTTCGGAGGAGGTTTCTAAATCTCAGAGTCGTTTCCCAAAATGGGGGTATGCTTACGTGATCGGTATGATCGTTTTTATCTTTGGACCCATTTTCTCACAAATTTTATCTGGATTTTGGAACTTTCAGACGTCAAGACTGACGTTTGAATGGGTAAAGAGATTGTTTTCAGGGATCGTCGACCCGTACATAGGAAATTCAGCCGTGGCTGCAATACTGTGGACTGTAATTTTTGCGACGTCGAGTGCCGTTCTCGTTGTTTTGTTGTCGATCGTGAGTACGCACGCAATTCAAAAAAAACATGCGTCGATTTTTGAGGCGCTTTTCACCTCTCCGCTAGCAGTTTCGCCTATAACTCTCGCATTTGGATATGTGATTTTACAAAATTACGTGTACATTCCTTTTCCCATAGAGATCGTGGCGATTTACACTGTTATTGCTTTTCCAATAGGTTTCCAAGCCCTTTTGTCTGGTTGGGAAAGATTTCCGGTCGAAGTTGACGATGCCGCTTCGGTTGATGGCGCCGGATTTTGGGCGAAGTTGTTGAAGATACGCATTCCCATCTTGAAGCCCCAAATAATTTCTGCTTTCCTTTTCTCTTTTGCAATAGCAATGGGTGAAGTGAGTGCCACCATGCTGTTGTACAATCCCGTGTATCCAACGATATCGATAAGCGCTTATCGTTTGTTTTCCTCGCGACACGTTCCAGAAGCTCAAGCTTTGAGTGCCCTTCTCACCGTTGCAACTTTTTTTATTTTTTATTTTTTAGAAAAGCCGTTATCTGGCAAAAAGGATGATTTTGGGTTGTTTTAGACGATTAATCTCGTTTACCATCATATATCTCACTAAATCTTAAATTAGCTCCACCGTTCGCACTGTATTTTGTTTTTGAACGTACTTGGTGTATGATCTTTAATGAATGCGGAAGGGAGCGATAGTGATGCAGGTTGGTAATTGGATGGAAAAAGATTTCGAAAAAATACCAGTGGGCTTAAACGTGGGAAAGGTTAAAGAAATACTTAAAAATGATAGATCGAGCTGTGGAATGGTGTGTGATGGAGATAAATTTGTTGGAATTGTGAAGGCAGGAGAAATACTTGGAATTGACGATTCTCAACCTGTTTCCGATTACGTTGAAAATGTTGTTTACACGCTTGATGCCCAGGATACGCTTGACGAAGCAGCGGTTTTCTTTTTGGAATCTGACATGGAAAGACTTCCCGTTTTGGAAGATGGAAAGATCGTTGGGGTTCTCACGCTCTTTCAGATATTGGATGCTTTCACCCAAATGGCTGGATTTGGTGAAGGTGGGATAAGGTTGGAGATAGAGCTCAAAGATACACCAGGTGAATTAAAAAGAGTGATCGACGTACTTTACGCTCACTCCATGAACATTCTTTCTGTTTTGATCCATCCGGCAAAAGAAGTGGGAAAGCGGGTTGCAATACTGCGTGTTCACGGAAAGAATGTGAAAGATCTTTCTAAGATTCTCGATTTGAACAACGTTTCTTACAGATCCATAATCAAAGAAGAAGAGATTTGAAGGAGGATTTGTCATGAAAGTTGCGATAGTTTCCTTTGAAGTTTATCCGTTGGCAAAAGTTGGCGGCCTTGCAGATGTGGCTGGTGCTTTGCCGAAGGCTCTAAAGAAAAAAGGTGTGGATGTTTCCGTGTTTATGCCCTTTCACAAGAAAGTCAAAGAAAACGCGGAAAAGCTTGGGCTCTCAGTTGAAAACGTGTTTGGTGAGTTTGGGCTGGATCTTGAAACAAATGAGAAGGCCAGTTTGTATAAAACTAATCTTCCTGGTACGGATATACCGGTGTATCTCGTTGCCAACGACCGTTACTTTTCCTCTGAAGATGTTTACGGGGCTCCAGATGGGGCAGAACAAGCTATTTTCTTCACCAAAGGCGTTTTGGAATCCATTAAAAAGATGAATGCGCATTTTGATGTCATTCATGCGAATGATTGGCAAACGGGATTGTTGCCTGTGTATTTGAAAACGATTTATCAAAGTGATCCGACATTCTCCGGAACAGCGACACTTTACACGATTCACAATCTCGGATATCAGGGAATATTTGACAAGGCTTATCTGAATTTTGCAAAGCTGCCAGGATATGTGTTCAACGTTGACGGAATAGAGTTTTATGGACAGATAAATTTTATGAAAGGCGGTATTTTGTTTTCAAACATCGTTAGCACCGTAAGTCCCACGTATGCCGAAGAGATAAAAACATCGGAATACGGGGAAAAGCTGGACGGAGTTCTTCAATCGAAAAGTGACGTGCTTTACGGTATACTGAACGGCATTGATTATGAAGAGAACGATCCGGCTTCTGATAAAAGGATCACGTATCATTATTCTGTAGATGATTTAGAAGGGAAATGGAAGGATAAGGAAGAACTTCAGAAAGAAATGGGACTTAAAGTTAACCGAGATGTGGCTTTGATCGGACTTGTGAGTAGACTTGTCGATCAAAAGGGATTGGATCTCGTCAACGAGATCATGCGATATGTGATGGGATGTGAGGCACAATTTGTGCTTCTCGGAACTGGAGATTCAAAATATGAAAGATCATTTTCTGAACTCGCCAAGGAATTTCCCGGAAAAGTGGGTGTTAAAATCGGTTTCGATATTACGTTGGCGCAAAGAATATACGCGGGTGCGGATTTCTTTTTAATGCCTTCGAGATATGAACCATGTGGCCTTGGTCAAATGTACAGTCTTCGCTATGGTACTGTGCCAATAGTCAGATACACCGGTGGCTTGGCAGATACCGTGGTGGAATTTGACGGTAACAAGGGAAATGGTTTCGGCTTTAAAAATTACGATCCTGCGTATCTCGGATACGCGATCTTGAGAGCGCTTTACCATTATCACAAACCTGAAGACATGAGAAAACTCATTTACAACGCGATGACCACCGATCTTTCATGGGAAAGATCCGCAGATGAGTATTTGAAGATTTACGATCTCGCAGTGAGAAATCGTTGAGGTGAGATGAATGCCAGAATTGAGAAAAGATCCGATTGTGAAGAGCTGGGTGATAATTTCCACGGAGCGTGCCAAGAGACCGCATGACTTTTCTAGACCCAAATTGGAGAAAGTAAGCAAATTTTGTCCGTTTGATCCGGGAAACGAGTCAACCACTCCGCCTGAGGTCATGGCGTTTAGGCCGGCCAACACACAACCCAACTCACCGGGTTGGTGGATACGTGTTGTTCCAAACAAATTTCCAGCTTTGGATCCCAAATTGGAATTGAAAAAGATTGGACACGGGATATACGATTCCATGGTTGGCTTTGGGGCTCACGAGATCGTGATAGAAACGCCAAATCACAATGCCACCCTTGCAACCTTGGATTACAAACAGGTGGAAGAGGTCATATGGGCTTACCGTGAAAGGTACAACGCTCTTTTAAAGAGACCGGGGATCAAGTACGCCTTGATCTTCAAAAATTACGGTGCCGATGCGGGAGCTTCACTCGAGCATTCTCACTCCCAGATAATCGCCACTCCCACCGTGCCAAGTCGTGTTATCGAGGAGATAGATGGCTCAAAAGAGTACTACAAATTCAGAGAACGTTGTATATATTGTGACATAATCCAAGAGGAAAAAATGGAAAACACCCGTATCGTCGAAGAGAATGAAAATTTTATAGCCATAGAGCCCTATGCCTCACGTGCTCCGTTTGAAACTTGGGTACTTCCCAAAACTCACCAGTACGATTTTGGTCAAATCAGTGAGGAAAATGTCAAAACTTTTGCAAATATTCTGAAAAATGTTCTCCTTCGGATGAGAATCTCGTTGGAAGATCCCCCTTACAATTTCATGATACACACTGGAATGCCTTCGGGGGAAGGGAGAGATTATTACCATTGGCATGTGGAGATCGTTCCCCGACTTACCAAACTCGCGGGATTTGAGTGGGGTTCTGGATTTTACATAAATCCTACTCCGCCGGAAGATGCCGCAAAATATCTCAGAGAAGTGGATATTTCAAAAGCTTCTCAGTGATGAAGAAAATCAAACTCGCTTTTACAAAACTCACCCTTCCAGTAAGTGTTACTGGAAGGGCATGTGCTTTGAATTGCAAACATTGTGGAGGTCATTATCTTGAGCACATGATGCCACTCTCAAAAGTGTTCGAAGAAGGTGTCATCCCAGCCGGAACTAAGAGCCTTCTTGTAAGTGGTGGTTCCACTTTAGAGGGAAAAGTTCCGATTTTAAATCGCATTGACGAGATTAAATCTCTCAAAAGTAAAGGGTACAAGTTGAATTTTCACGTCGGGCTTGTGGATGAAAAAGAAGCAATAGAGATTTCTAAAATTGCGGATGCCATCTCGTTCGATTTTGTTGGTGATGACGAAACCATTCATTACGTTTACAACTTGAAGAAAAAAGTTGGAGATTATGTGAGAACGTTTGAGATTCTGAGACGCTATACAAAGAATGTCTATCCTCACATAACCATAGGACTAAATTGTGGAAAAATCGGTCACGAATACAAAGCCATAGACATTCTTTCTCACTACAGGCATGAAAAGATAGTGTTTATTGTGTTTATTCCCACTCTTCACACCGCATTTGAAAAATGTTCTCCCCCATCTATAAATGATATAAGAAAAATTTTTAAATATGCCAGAAAAAAGTTGAGTTGTGAATTGATCTTGGGATGCATGTATCCAAGAGGAAAGCTTCGAGACGAGATAGGGTTTGCCGCTATCGATAGTGATTTCAACACCATCACTCAGCCTTCATCTCACGTGATCGAAAGGTTGAAAAGAGAGAATTATCTGATCGAGTGGTCAGATGAATGTTGCGTGTTGTAAAAATGGTGTGGACTTCATTTATGTTGTGAGTTTCTGGCTTTTCCAAATTGCATAATGAGTGCACTTCAATGAAATTTTTGTAAAATCTGACTCTTCTCGAATCGCTCGTGATATACTTTACATATGAAGGGAGGCTCGTTATAATGTATGTGAAAAACACGAAAGAGATACTTGATAAAGCCAATGAAGGGTATTACGGTGTTGGAGCTTTCAACATTAACAATTTAGAATTCTTGCAAGCCATAATAGATGGTGCTGTTGAGAAAAGTTCTCCTGTTATAATTGAAACGAGTGAAGGTGCCATGTCTTATGCCGGTGATGGTGACTTCAGGCGGGGCGCAAGGCTTTTTGCGGAAATGGTGAAAGAATTTGCCCAAGATTTGCCGATTACCGTGGCGCTTCATCTCGATCATGGTCACGATGTTGAGCACGTTGTTGCTGCTGTTCAAGCGGGATACTCATCTGTCATGATCGATGCCTCGGCTAAACCTTTTGAAGAAAATGTCAAAATCACATCGGAGGTAGTTAAGATCGCGCACGCTGCCGGCATTTCTGTGGAAGCGGAGTTGGGAAAACTCGTCGGGATAGAAGATAACGTGTCAGTTTCGGAAAGGGATGCCACCTTGGTCGATCCGAATCAGGCAAAGAATTTTGTCGAAAGAACAGGTGTAGATTTTTTGGCTCCGGCCATTGGTACAAGCCACGGAGCTTTTAAATTTAAAGGAGAAGCAAAGCTTGATTTTGAGAGACTTAAAAAGGTAAAGGAGTTCACGGGTATGCCTTTAGTTTTGCATGGAGCTTCCACCGTGCTTCCGAGGTTTGTCGAAGAAGCCAACAACTATGGGGCTAAAATAAAGGGGGCAAAGGGTGTACCTTACGATGTTTTAAAAGAAGCGGTTAAATACGGTATAAACAAAGTTAACACCGATACGGATTTACGTGTGGCGTTTCTTGCGGAACTCAGAAAAGCTCTTCATGATGATGCTTCACAAATAGATCCAAGAAAACTTTTTAAGCCTGCGATGAAGGCCATTAAAGAAGTCGTGATGGAGAGAATAGATGTTCTCGGCTCAGCCGGACAGTGTTAATGGAGGTGTGATAATTGAAAGTACTGGTCATAAATTCCGGAAGTTCTTCGTTGAAATACCAGCTCTTTGACATGGAAGATGAGAGTGTTTTGTGCAGCGGAATAGTTGAAAGAATAAAATTGAACGGTTCGAGGCTTGTGCATAAGGTCGGTGCAAAACGTTATACATACGAGACACCTGTAAACGATCACAAAATGGCTTTGAAAATCGTCTTGAACACCTTGACAGATGCTGAAAAGGGCGTTATTAAGTCTATGGATGAAATTGATGCCGTGGGCCACCGGGTTGTTCACGGTGGTGAAACTTTTTCCGGATCCGTTTTGATCGAAGAAAAAGTGATGAAAGCGCTTGAAGACAACGTAGAACTCGCACCTTTGCACAATCCTCCGAATATTATGGGAATAGTGGCAGCCAAAGAACTCCTCCCAAACGTTCCTCACGTCGGTGTTTTTGATACGGCTTTTCATCAGAGTTTGCCAAAGAAGGCTTATTACTATGCAATTCCAATGAAATATTACACCAAGTACAAGATCAGACGTTATGGTTTTCATGGCACTTCTCATTTTTACGTTTCGAGACGGGCCGCGGAAATGCTCGGTAAACCCATAGAGGATTTAAAAATAGTAACCTGTCATATAGGTAATGGGGCTTCAATTGCTGCCGTTAAATATGGAAAAAGTGTTGACACTTCCATGGGTTTTACACCTCTTGAAGGGCTCATCATGGGTACGAGGTGTGGAGACATGGATCCGGCGATCGTGAGTTTTCTTCAGGAAAAAGAGCATCTTTCAGCGAAAGAAATCAACGATATTCTCAACAAAAAGAGTGGAGTCTATGGCATTACAAACGAATTCAGCAGCGATATGCGTGACATTGAAGAGGCGGCGGAGAATGGAAACGAGCTTGCAAAAGTGGCTCTTGAAATGTACGATTATCGTATTGCAAAGTATGTGGGAGCTTATGCAGCCGCAATGAACGGTGTGGATGCCATCGTGTTTACGGCAGGTGTTGGAGAGAATTCCCCGTACACTAGGAAAGACGTTTGTTCATATCTTGAATTTTTGGGGTTGAAGATCGATGACAAACGAAACGATGTTTATGGAAAGGAAGCGTTCATCACGACGGATGAATCTAAAGTGAAAGTTTTGGTCGTACCCACCAACGAAGAATTGGTGATAGCCCGTGATACGAGAAAAATAGTCGAGAGCATGAAAACCACCATTTGAAATTCTCGAATTTTGGAGGGAGGAAGTGCAATGATAGATCTCAAGGGAAGAAGTATAGTGAGCATTGATGATCTCAGTATCGAAGAATTAATTCAACTTATCGAAACATCTTTGAGGTTGAAAGACGAACTTTACGTTGGTGAAACTCATGAAGTGCTGCATGGGAAAACGCTTGGAATGATATTTGAGAAACCTTCTCTTAGAACAAGGGTGGCCTTTGAAACCGC
>WFSH01000016.1 GCA_015486145.1 Mesoaciditogaceae bacterium | reverse complement strand
CTGTGAGATGAACTATTGTTCTTAAAAAGTTTTTTTGATTTTCAAGGTTTAAATTGTTCACTTGCTTCAACGTAACGAAAGAAGAAGCCAACTTTCCAAATGCACCCATGAGATACTTTGATTCTTCAGAAAATTGTACATCTTTCAACGTGTCCAGAAAAATATTTCCCGCGAATCTACCATCAAGTTCGATTGGAACAGCCAAACTCCTGTATAAATGGCCAGCACTTGCATTTTCTATTTCTTGAGCGATCTCTTTTGGCAAAAACATAAAATCTTCATGTAACATCCCCTCTATGACTTTAAGCTTTTTCACCTTAAACATCCATTCAGCTTTCAGATCGAGACTCTTGAGTTTCCGCTCATCGTGTCCCCGAACCGCGATATATCTCCACTTTTCTCCTTTCACTAAAGATACGCTTCCGGCATCTGCCTCCGGAACAAGATTTATCGCTATCTCCAACAAACCTTCAAAAAATTCTCGTTCATCTGATAAAGGTGAAAAGTTGGATATAAGATCCACCATCTCCATGAATTTTTCATTCATCTTCAAAAGATGAAGGTTAACTTGAGAAAGGTTGTCCGAAAGGATACTCATTTTTTGTTTTATTTCTTCTTTCTCTTCGAGCCGCTCCTCGAGAACTTTGATTTTCTTTTTGATCTTAAAATTCAAAGTTTTATTCCACGCAAACAAGGTCAGAAAAATTCCGCTGACGATCGCAATCACAATTATCAAATACGCGAAAAAGTTTTCAACTTTGTAATGAGTTAAACTCGTTCCCATCCATTTCTTTATGATGCTTTTTACAGTCGTTCTGGGAATACTTGCAAATCCATTATCTATGAACTTGACAAGAGATCCTCTACCCTTTTTGACTGCACGATACAAGTCCGATGTGTAAAGTGGAAGAGAATACTTGAATTTCTCCAGAAGATGATACTTTACGAGATAATAAATGGCTGGTTCCTTATCTGCAATAAAGATGTGAATGTTACCATCTCTTGCCGCTTTCACCAGCGAATCATAGGAGTCATAATAAACCAAATCGTTCACACCGTGTTGTAAAGCGTAGGTAGCGTCGTAATCTCCCGTTTTGACACCCACTTTAAAACCCTTTAAAGATTTCAAATTCGCAATGCCCGAAAGTCTTTTATCAAAAAAAATCACAGTTTCCACTTTGGCAAAGGGTTTCGTGTAGTCAAGAACTTTTGCCCTTTGATCAGAGTAAAAGATATCATCAACGACATCAGCTTTCCCCTGGAGCACCATTGGAATTGCATTTTCCCAATTTACCATCAAAAATTTAACTTTTACGTTTGTAACCTTTTCCCATGCTTTCCAAAGATCTACAGATATGCCGACAGGGGTTCCCTTGTCATTGACAAAAGAGTAAGGAGGATAATTTTTATCCATGACAACTTTTAATGTTTTGATGTTTGAACCAAACAGAGTAATTGCCAATAAAGCGATCAAAAACAGCGCTGAAATCTTTCTCATAAAAACTCCTTTTGACGTATTTTAAGGCTACAATTATGTCAAACGCGACTTTTTTCATCAATTCTGCTTCAAATCATTTCATAAAAAATGGTAATGCGGGGAAAAGTGAGCCGAAGAAAAGCGAAAGCACGGCCATTAATTTTATGAGAATATCCATAGAAGGGCCAACTGTATCTTTCAGTGGATCTCCAACCGTGTCACCAACTATAGTCGCATCGTGAAGAGGAGTATTCCGTCCTCCCAGATTCCCCATTTCCACATACTTTTTTGCATTATCCATTGCACCACCAGAATTCGCGGTGAATATCGCGATCATTATGGCAGACAAAAGACCTCCGAGTAAAACGCCGGCAAGTGCACTCTTCCCAAACAGATACCCTACCACGAAAGGAGTAACGATCGCGATCACACCCGGCAAGAACATTTTCGAAATTGCCCCTGTAGCCGTGATGGATATGCAACGTTTGTAATCAGGCATAACTTCACCTTTAAGTATCCC
This sequence comes from Mesoaciditogaceae bacterium, assembly GCA_015486145.1. Lineage (GTDB taxonomy): Bacteria > Thermotogota > Thermotogae > Mesoaciditogales > Mesoaciditogaceae > WFSH01. The sequence continues at coordinate 11,197 of WFSH01000016.1, read as the reverse complement.
TGGGTTTTCTTTGAATTGCCTTCTTACCTCTTTAACCATGAGAAAAGCGTTTTCGCTCACACCATTTATGAGCAGGGCTGAAAAGAAAAACGGCAACATCGCTCCCCATATGAGACCAATGATAGAGTAAGGGCTGATCATGTTTATCACCGGATTGAGACTTAACTCCCCTGTGGTTTGAGCGCTAGACCATATAAACGAAACTATTAGAGATAATGCGGCAAATGCGGCACTGCCAATGGCAAAACCTTTTCCAATTGCAGCGGTGGTATTACCAACGGCATCAAGGCCATCTGTGATCTCACGAACTTTCGGATCGAGTTCAGCCATTTGAGCTATTCCACCAGCATTATCGGCTATCGGCCCATAGGTATCAACACTAACGGTGTATGCCACAAATGAAAGCATGCCAAGTGCAGCTATTGCGATTCCGTAGACCCCGGATGACAAATAAGCTCCAAGAATGGCAAGAATTATCACGAGCACTGGCCAAAATGTTGATATCATCCCAAGAGCTAAACCTCCCGTGATGTTTATGGCAACACCACTTTGTGATTGTTGGGCAAGATGTTTAACGGGCTTGTAATCGTATGATGTGTAATATTCACTGAATTTACTTATGGCAAGACCAGCCATAAGACCACAAACGATCGATCCAAATGGTCTCCATATGAATGGAACTCCAGTGGCAATAACGTACATCTCCTTGAAAGCATAATCCACTTTGAATAAATATACGATCAAAAACGATATGATCAACATTACCACACCGGTGAATATATTTCCAGACGAAAGAGCCGCGCGAGCGTTGGTTGTTTTTCTCATCTTTACAAATCCTATGCCAAGCATGGCAGCCACAATTCCACCGCCAGCAAGTGCAATTGGAAGATACAACAATTTGTAAAACTGAAGAGGTGCCATGTTTTTGTCTGCAATAGCCATGAATATCACAAGGGCTATGGCAGATATTATCGATGCTACGTAAGATTCAAGTATATCTGCACCAAGTCCAGCCACATCTCCAACATTGTCTCCAACGTTATCAGCAATCGTTGCCGGATTTCTCGGATCATCTTCTGGCATATGTTCTTCCACTTTTCCAACGAGATCAGCTGACATGTCAGCTGCTTTTGTGTATATTCCGCCTCCCACCCTGTCAAAAAGTGCTATCAAAGATGCACCAAAAGAGTAGGCGCTGACGAGCATCACACCATCCACAACGGATATCCCATGGATGTGAGGCATGCCACCTGTACGTATAGCTTCAATTGCAGAAAAAGAGAAAGAACCTTTAAAAAACATCATAACAGAAGTTAATCCCAAAACAGAAAATCCGGCAACTACAAGACCCATCACACTTCCACCAGAGAAAGCGGTAGAAAACGCTTCGAAAAGTCCCCTTTTTGCAGATTCGGCTACTCTCACATTTGTGTGAGTGGATATGTACATTCCCGTAATACCGGCCATTTCAGAAACGAATGCCCCTATCAGCATCACAACCCCATATCTTATCCTGAAAACGATCGATATAAATACAGCGATCATAATGGCTATAAGCGCTATGCGTTTTGCTTCTTCTTTCAAAAAAGCAGAAGAGCCTTCTTGAATGGCGCGGGCCATGCTTTTCATCCTCTTGTTTCCTTCGGGACGTGACAAAGCATTGCGCGCCATGAAATACGCCATTGTTACAGCCGCTATACCTGTTGCAAACGTAAAATAAAGTGCATTTTCCATTTCCCCCTCCTCCATTTGCGATGTATCCGAAACAAGTGTGATTTACCATTACAAGTAAACACAATGGGTATTTTAGGAGTTCAACGCAAAAAACACCTCCTCAGATTTTATGGGAAGTTTTCTCAGCCTCACACCTATTGCATCAAAGATGGCGTTAGCTATGGCCGGGCCAGGAGTGTCAAGCCCAATTTCAGAAACACTCTTGGCACCAAATGGGCCTGTAGGCTCATAACTTTGGGCAAACTTCACTTTGATGTTTTTGAGATCTTTCCTTGCTGGGATTTTGTAAGTGAAAAAGTCATTTGTCACCATGCGTCCATTTTTGTCCAGCACATGCTCTTCATAAAGGGCCATACCTATGCCTTGCGCCGTGGCGCCCTCAACTTGTCCACGCGCCAATTTGGGGTTTATTGGCGTACCACAATCAACGTAATTCAGAAACTCCACCACTTCCACTTTACCGGTTTCGAGATCGATTTCAACCTCTGCAAAAGATACCATGTAAGGTGGAGGGGATACCTCACTCACGAATGATTCTGTAACTTCGAGCTGACGCTGCTTGAATGTGTAAAAAAGTTTTGTCTGTATTTCAGAATAAGTGAGAGAAGTCCCATTTTCAGAAACAACCTGCCCATTTTCCAAGTGCAAGCTATCAACGGGTTCATTCATTATTTCTGAAGCGGCTTTAAGAATTTCCTGAGCCATTTTTTCAGCTGCACGTTTGGTGGCATTCCCAGAAACGTAGGTGGTAGAAGAGGCATACGCTCCTTTGTCAAAAGGCGTCACATCAGTATCCGAAGAGTAAACGATAAATTTGTCCGTTGTGGTATGAAGCACTTCTGCAGCAATTTGAGCAAGAATCGTGTCACTTCCGGTGCCGAGATCCGTGGCACCAACCATGAGATTGAAAGTGCCATCGTCGTTCATCTTTATCGTGGCTCCTCCCATGTCTATTGCCGGAATTGAAGAACCTTGCATCGCAAAGGCCACGCCATAACCACGCGCCTTCGTCCCGTTTATTCTTGGTTTCTTTTTCTTTTCATACCAATCAAACAGTTTTGCACCTTCCAACGCACATTCTTCTATCTTACAACTCTGAATAATTTGTTCCACACCCTCACGGCCTTCTCCCATAACTTTAAAAACAGGCGAAGTTTCTCCCTCACGAATTGAATTTTTGAGTTTGAACTCGATCGGATCCATACCAAGCTTATTTGCAAGTTCATCTAACGCACAATCAAGCGCAAACATGCCTTGTGGAGCGCCATATCCTCTGAAAGCCCCAGCTGGCTCGGTGTTCGTGTAAACTATATCTCCCTTAAATCGCACGGCTTTCACTTTATTGTAAAGGGGAAGTGTTTTTGAGCCGGCAACCATAAAGGTTGTGAGGGCATGCTCACCATAAGCTCCCGTGTTTGAAAGGCCTTCCATATCAATTACGCGCAATTCTCCACTTTTACTTGCACCCACTCTTACTTTAAATCGCATGGCATGACGAGTATTTGAAGCTGTCATCGTCTCTTCACGGGTATACACACAACGAGCAGGTCTGCCAGTTTTAAGAGTAACGGCCGTAACATACGCCTCAACGTGAACGGCTTGTTTTCCACCAAATCCTCCACCGATCCTTGGCTTTATGACTCTCGATTCAACACCAAACACATGCCTTATAATCCTTCTCACGTGATACGGAACTTGCGTTGAAGAGATTATTGTAAGCCTTCCGTTTGGATCAAAATACGAAATGGCGGTGTGAGGTTCCATCATGGCGTGAGATTGGTTTGGAGTGTAATAGGTGCCCTCCACCACGACATCAGACTTTGCGAGTTCTTCTTCAACATCTTCTATGTGCATTTCATAATGGCTTGCGATGTTGTGAGAAACATCATAAGCGCCTGATATTTCTGGTTCGTCGTGTATTACGGGCGCTCCATCATCTTTTGCGTGTTCGTAGTCAAGAACAGCTGGCAAGACTTCATAATCAACCTTTATCAATTTAAGGGCACGATTTGCTATTTCTTCAGTTTCGGCCGCAACAATGGCAACTGCATCCCCCACGTATCTAACTTTTTTGTCAAGAACAAAGGTGTCATAAGGCGAAGGTTCGGGATATCCCTGACCAGCCCGAGTGTAAGCCACCCTTGGAACATCCTCGTGTGTCAACACGCAGATAACTCCTTCCAATTCAAGAGCTTTGGAAGCGTCAACAGACTTTATGATCGCGTGAGCATGGGGACTTCTCAAAATTTTTACCGTGAGAGCATTGGGAATGTTAAAATCATCTGTAAAAACCGTTTTTCCTTTAACCAAAGCATACCCATCAACTTTTGGAACAGGGGTATCCACAACGTTGAATTTCGTGCGATTATTGGAAGACACTTTTGCATTTGATGTTCTCATATTCCATCACCTTGAGCATTGGCATTTCTATGAAGCGTGCCCCTACGAATTTCTGCCGCTTTCTTTATCGCTCGAGTTTGACTTTCATAACCCGTGCATCTACAAAGATTTCCATTGAGATACGTCTTTATTTCTTCCTCCGTTGGTTCGGGGTTTTCATTCAAAAGTGCCTCGGCAGTTACAACAAGACCGGGAATACAAAATCCACACTGTACTGCCCCTTCTTCAAGAAGTGCGCTTTGCACCACTGAAAGTGCACCTTCTTTCGAAAAGCCCTCAACTGTTGTAATTTCATGTCCATCAACAGCGGCCGTAAATGTCCTACACGACAGTACAGGAAGACCGTCAAGTTGCACCGAACATGCACCACAACTTGCCGTATCACACGCATGTTTCACGCTTTTATAACCGAGACGTCTGAGAGTCTCGACAAGTAGTTCACCGGCTTCTATTTCAACAGAATGCCTCTTACCGTTAACTTTGAATTCCACTCTCATGGTAAATCCTCCTCATTGCCTTTTTAAGAAGAGCTCCTGCCAATACTTTCCTGTACTCAGCACTTGCCCTCATATCGGTTCCCACTTTTACGACCTTTTCAATTAATTTAGCGGCTTCTTCTATAGAGTTTGAGAGTTCTTTACCTTTTAAGAACTCCTCGACTTCTCTTATTCTTTCAGAAATCATAGGCCTTGAACCCACCACTATGGTTGCATCCTTTACCACTCCATTTTCCAACAAGATGGCGGCGCCAAGATTGAGAGTTGCTATGTCAAAAGTGGATTTTGCAAACTTTTCAAAAGCCATAAAATGAGTACTTTTGGGCAGGTAAACGGCCGTCACAATTTGAGTCCGCTTCCCGTTTTTTATGTAGTTTTCCAACGGCACTCTTTGAAAACCACCGTCATAAAATTCAATTTGAGATTTCATCGTCATAAAAATAGTTATCACATCTGACCACCCAAGCTTGAAAGCCATCGAACCTCCAACAGTTGCCATATTCCTGATCTGTGTACTCCCTATTTCCCTTGCTGACTTTTCCAAAAAACCGTTGTTTAATTTTGACAATGTTGGGTTTTTCATAAAAGCTGCCAATTTTGTATTTGCACCAATTTTTACAAATTCTCCCTCTTCGATCTCATCCATCTTAAGGCTTTTGAGATCGATGAGACGTTCAAGATGTGAGATTTTTAACTGCGCTGCTATCAAACCTCCGCTGACATAAAGCGAGTTTGGAAGAATTCCAAGTTCATACGCTTCTTCAACGGTTTTAGGTTTTAAGTATTCCTTTACTTCTAACATTTTGTTCTCCTTTCAATCATTCGATACACAAGGTTGGCACAGAGTGTTTTTCGATATTTTGCACTGCCCCTGACGTCATCAATGGGCTTGACACTTTTCTTTACCATTTCAGAGACCGTATGTACAAAATTTTCGTCGATGGTTTTTCCTTCCGCGAATCTCTCAATCTCTTTGAGTCTCAAAACAGTTGGAGCAACTGAACCATAAGCAATTCTAAATTTTTCGATCGCACCGTTTCTACAACGTATCAGCCAACCCACACTCGCAACCGATATGGTCATGGAGTTACGTTGTCCGACTTTTTCAAAATAATGAACATTCCAATTATATTTGGGAATGTGAATGGCCCTTACATATTCTCTCTCTGGTAGAATGGTTTTGCCTGGTCCAATTACGAATTTTTCAATCGGAATGACACTACCATCGGAGACTTCCACAGTGGCATTTAGAAGATAAAGTGCAAGAAGTCCATCACCCGCTGGAGATGCGTTGACAACATTTCCCGTCAAGGTACCGCGGTTTCTTATTTGAGGAGATCCGACGGTAAAAATTGCATCATAGAGGATGGGTAAATCTTTCTTTAAAGGCTTGAAATCCAGCAACTCAGAATACGAGATCGTTGCCCCAACAACAAGCTCATCAACTTTATTTTCTAAAAAATGGAGTGTTGGTACTTTTAACGTGCTGACAATTTTTTGGGGTTTTATCTTTCCAATTCTCACCTTAACCAAAAGATCTGTTCCGCCCGTCATCAAAAAAGAACCCGCTTCAGAAAGCTGTGCTTTCAGTTCTTTTTCGGTGTCTGGCGCTACAAAAGTAAAACTCAATTGTACACCACCTTCTGTTTTTCAATTTTATAGCCAAACGTATTATTTGTAAAAGTATACCATTATTGTAGTAATGATACCACAAAATCCGGGTAACACAAATTCGAATTTTTCCCTTCACGACCTATTTTCGAGGTTTTCTCCCAATCTGCAAACACATCTTAAATAGTTCTTAAAAGAATAGTTCTATAATGAACTATTCTAAAAAGATATATTTATGGCTCCAGAAAGGAGGTTTTTTAACACTTGAAAGACGATTTGACGATCCTATTCACGTCCTATCCAAAGCTCTTGAAACAAATTTTCAAAAACTTCGACTATTCTCAATTTGGTTTTTCCAAAGCCGTCCTTCTAATACTGTTTGGACTCAGATATAGATCAAACGGTAAAAGTTTGAAAATGTCTGAACTTGAATCTCACTCAGGCCTAAAAAAAAGCACTCTGAGTGAGTCGGTTGATCTTTTGGTAAAAAGCGGATATATTGAAAGAAAACGTTCTGAAAAAGATAGACGCGTGGTAAAGGTGAGATTGACAAAAAAGGGAGAAAATCGAATTGATGAAATTACCAAAATAGCGGAATCATTTATGCACCAAAAGCTAAAGATCTTGACAGACGAGGAAAAAGGGAAATTGTTTGAGGCTTTTGAAACGATAGAGCAAATCGCAGAAAAATTGGAGGGAGCAAATAAAAATGCCTAACGTTGAAAGAAAAGTGGCCATTGGTGCGCTAATAACGGTGCTCATGGCTGTTTTTATGTCATCAATGGATCAGACAGTTGTCGGTACTGCCATGCCAAGAATAATAGACGATCTTGGTGGAATGTCACTTTACGCTTGGGTCTTCACCGCTTACATGCTATCCTCCACCATATTCGTTCCGATATTCGGAAAACTTTCCGACATGTTTGGAAGAAAGTATTTCTACATGGTTGGTATTGCGATTTTTATGGGTGCTTCTTGGAGTGCAGGACTCTCACAGAGCATATATTGGCTCATTGGCTCTCGAACAATTCAGGGAATAGGTGCTGCCATGACCATGGCAATTGGGCCTGCAATAATAGGTGACATTTTCACCGCGCGAGAACGAGGAAAATTTCAGGGACTCCTTGGAGCCGTCTTTGGGGTTTCAAGCGTTATAGGTCCATTCATTGGAGGCTTTTTGACTGACAAAATAAGTTGGCATTGGGTCTTTTACGTCAACATGCCAATAGGCATTCCAGCACTCATCATGGCTTACTTCTTCCTGCCCAAAACACTTGGTAAAAATGCAATTGGAGAAAAGATTGACTACCTTGGTGCCACTTTGCTCGGTGGGATGTTGCTGAGTCTATTGCTTGGGCTATCGTTTGCCTCTCAAAATCACACGTGGAACGAGCCTCAAGTATGGGGACTCTTCATAGTTTCGGCAATATTGTTTGTCTTTTTCTATTTCACAGAACGTCGCGTGAAAGAGCCTATATTGGAATTGTCCCTTTTCAGAAATGAAGTCTTCACAGTTGGAAACATCATGAATTTCATCATAGGATTCTCACTTTTCGCTGCCGCCGTTTATTTACCACTCTTTGTTCAAGCGGTACAAGGAAAGTCTGCAACCAACTCTGGTTTGATTCTCATGCCAATGATGCTGGCGGCGGTCTTGATGAGCATAGGAGGCGGACTTTACATTTCAAAAACTGGAAAATACAAATTGGCTTTCATAATAGGAACAATAGCGACGACGTATGGATTGTACAGAATGTCTCAATTTGCCGTGAATTCATCCAGTTGGGACATTTCCATGGCAATGATCATAACTGGCCTTGGTGTGGGACTTCCCATGGGAATGTTAATGGTGGTCATGCAAAGCGCCGTAAGCAAACGCTACATAGGGTTGGCACTTTCATCTGTGCAATTTTTCAGAAGTGTTGGAGGAACCGTGGGAACAGCGGTTTTGGGAACCATAGTCAACAACTCATTTGCATCCCAATTAAACGGTCTCCCAAAGATCTTGAACTTCATACTTCCAAAACAATTTTTGACCATGATGAAGTCGCCACAATTTCTCATGAACAAGTCCAAAATTTTAGAAAAAAGCCCACTAAGTGTTCACGCCATACTTACCGGGGTATTTGCCAACATGTCAAAGTGGCTTTCCACATCAATAACTGATGCCTTTACGATTTCGATGTTCGCATCGCTTGGGGCTATAATGGCAGCGATCATGATCAAAAGAATACCAATAGAGGATAAAAGTGCTAAGATCGTTTTGGAGAGCTCATCTGATGGATTAGGTATCAAAAATGCCACTTCGCTTAAAAGCAACTTGCACGATAGTACTTTTGAAACAGATTCACAGGATGGAAAATCGGAATTTAAGGGTGAAAGCTACAAAAAATAAAAAACTTGATCTCACAGAAGGAGGAGGAGAATTTTGGAACTGAAAACAGAAGAACTGGAGAAATTCAGAAAAGATTTCGTATCTTCACCTAAAAATTTGGTTGTCATGAATGCCGTTTCAGGAAGCTCTTTAACAGATGTGGCTGTTAAAAGAGAATTCATCTCAAAGTACAATCACGTTTTTTCAAACGAAATAAAAAGCATGAAGATAACCAATCAAAAGAAAAGCGGAAGATGTTGGATATTCGCCGGACTTAATTTCATGAGGTATTACACCGCTAAAAAACTAAACGTGGAACAGTTCGAACTCTCTCAGAGTTATGAGATGTTTTGGGACAAACTCGAAAAGGCGAATTACTTTCTTGAAAGCATCATCCAAACTGTCGATGAAGATCTCAAATCACGGTTGGTATCTTGGCTACTTGCGCAATTGGTCGGAGATGGTGGACAGTGGGGAATGTTCACAAATTTGGTGGAAAAATACGGAATAGTGCCAAAAGATGTGATGAAAGAAAGTTTTCACACCAGTGATTCCCGAATCATGAACACCTTGCTCAGGACCAAACTCAGAGAAGACGCAATGACTTTAAGAAAAGCACATAAAGACGGTGAAAAAGAAGATTCTTTGAGAAAAATGAAGCGTGACATGATCGAAGAAATTTACCGAATTCTCGCCATAAACATTGGAGTTCCACCGGAAAAATTTGACTACGAATACAAGGATAAAAATGGCAATTTTCATCGGATAAGAAACATCACACCTCAAAAATTCTACAAAGAATATGGGGGCATCGATCTGAACGACATGGTGAGTCTCATAAATTGCCCGACACCAGACAAGAAATTTCTCACCACTTACACCGTTCAATATTTGGGCAACGTAGTAGGTGGAAAGGATGTTCTGTACTTGAACGTTGAGCTTCAAGAATTTAAAGATTTAACCGTCAAGGCCATTGTTGACAATAATCCAGTTTGGTTTGCTTCAGATGTTGGAAAAATGATGAAAAGGGAAGAAGGAATACTCGATACCGATTTGTACGATTTCGAAAACGTGTATGACGTGAAGTTCAAATTTAACAAGGCTGAGAGATTGGATTATGGTGATAGCCTCATGACTCACGCCATGGTACTCAACGGGGTTGATCTGATCGACGGCAAACCGCTGAAATGGAAAGTTGAAAACAGTTGGGGAGAAGATATAGGAGAAAAAGGGTATTTCGTCATGGGTGACAAGTGGTTTGATGAGTACGTTTACGAGGTTGTGATAAACAAAAAATACCTCTCAGATGCGTTAAAAGCGGCTCTAAAAAAGAAACCAATCGTGCTTCCTCCGTGGGATCCCATGGGTTCCGTTGCACTCGTACGTTGAAAGCCAAAAGTTTTTTATAATTGAAAAAGGAGTTTTTAAATGGAGGAAGAATACTTTAAAATCCTAAACACAAAAGTGGAAATAGCCAAATGCGACATAACGAAAGAATCTACAGATGCGATTGTAAACGCCGCCAATTCCCACCTCGCCCATGGTGGGGGAGTCGCATTCGCAATAGCAAGAGCAGGAGGGCCAAAGATAAACGAAGAATCTCGAGAGTACGTAAAAAAATATGGGCCGGTGCCCACTGGAAAAGTGGCAGTCACGTCTGGTGGAAATTTGAAAGCACGATACGTGATACACACAGTGGGACCGGTATGGGGTGAAGGAAATGAAGATGAAAAACTTTCCAACGCTTTTTACAATTCTCTCTTCAAAGCTGATGAGCTTGAATTAAAGAGCATAACATTTCCCGCTGTCAGTTCGGGGATATACGGATTCCCAAAGGATAGATGTGCCAAAATATTCTTTGAAACCGTAAAGCGTTATCTCAAAGAAAACGCCTCTGGCTTAACTTTGGTAAAAATGTGTTTGTATTCGAAAAAGGATTACGACATATTTGAAAAAACTGCAAGAGAAGTGTTTGAATGATGGATTTTTTAAAAATATCTCAAGAAGTGAAAGAAGCACTGGAAAATTCTCAGCCCGTTGTTGCACTTGAGTCGACCATTATATCCCACGGTATGCCTTATCCCAAAAATCTCGAAACGGCACTCTCGCTTGAAAAGACGGTGAGGAAACACGGCGCTATTCCCGCCACCATAGCGGTGATGGGCGGAAAAATAAAGGTTGGTTTGAGTGAGTCGGAAATCGAGCATTTGGCAAAAGCAAATGGCATATTAAAGCTCAGCAGAATGGATCTACCGTATGCCGTATCAAAAAAGATGGATGGTGCCACAACTGTGGCCGCCACAATGATGTGCGCCAACTTCGCGAAAATAAAAGTTTTTGCCACTGGAGGTATTGGAGGAGTACACAGGGGAGTAAATGAAACTTTTGATATATCGGCAGATCTCGTTGAACTTTCTCAAACACCTTTGATCGTCGTATCAGCAGGTGTGAAATCGATTCTTGATATTCCAAAAACACTCGAAGTACTTGAAACACTTGGCGTGACAGTTGTTGGATACCAAACACGCGACTTCCCATCTTTTTATTCGAGAAACAGTGGAAACACCCTTTACATGCAGGT
>WFSH01000015.1 GCA_015486145.1 Mesoaciditogaceae bacterium | reverse complement strand
GTCTCTGAGCCATAACACCACGTTGGAGTTACAGTTATGGTGAGTCCAACATTTTCTTCACTAAATTTCTCTTCTGCCTTGGCTGCTTCGGCGACGTTGCTTATGATATTGGAGATTACACATTCAACTCGCATACCATTCGGATGCTTTAAATTCTTGGTCAAAAAATCTGCCGTAGCTTTTGCCATATTCATCGTTTGGTTTTCTAAAGGTTCTCTCACTTCTTTACGTCCATCTATAACGGGACGAATTCCTATTTTAGGTAACTTTCCAACAACCCTTGGAGAATTCACTTTCATACTTGTTTTTTCTTTCACGTCAATCCTCTCCTCTTTTGACCTTTTTTGTCTCACACGGGCGAGATTTTCAAAATAGTTGTACAAAATTCCTCTGGTAAACGTGGAAAAAATATTTTCGTATTTTCGCCTTCCACTTGATGTTTCAATTTCTCGCCTGTACTCATCAAAGTTACAACGCTTTTAACATCTATTCTTAAAGATTTCAGAGTTAACTCTTTGTATTGAGGAGTCCCCAAAAGTATGCAATACAAATTGGGATCTTTCCTTGTGAATCTCACTTCTGTCCCATCAGTGGTTTCAGTCTTCTCCATATTCCAGGAGGTTGTATCGTAAATTGCTTCACCATTTTTCTCAAGCCATTTGCCAAGTGTAAGAAGCCTTTCGCGTTGGATTTCCGGAATTGTTCCATCCGCCTTAGGACCAACGTTTAAGAGGAGATTCCCCCCTTTGCTCACAACCTCCACCAACAGATAAATCAATTTTTCTGAACTCAGTACTTCCTTATCGCTTTCATTTTGATTGTATCCAAATGAAAATCCCAATCCACGGCACAATTCCCATTTGTACGACGGGATTCCTTCAGGATAATTTTGCTTGTATTCTGGAGTTTTAAAGTCCCAATGTGAAACATCCCACCGATCGTTTACAACTCCCTCAGGATTTTTATTGTAAAAATGAGCAAAAAGGTATTTGAGATCTTCTCTTCCCTTTTCTGGCCAACCTATGTCATTCCAAAGAATATCAGGTTTATATTTTTCGATAAGCTCTTCAAACTGTTTGTAAGCATAATCTGAATATTCATAAGTGTGTGGTCTGATGATAAATCTAATATCTTCGGAAGTTGTTATGGGCTCTTTTGTAAATCTCCAGTCGAGCGCTCCAGAGTAATACACACCAAATTTGAGTCCTTCATCTTTAACAGCTTTGGCCAATTCTCCAATCAGATCCCTTTTTGGCCCCCTATTCATGGCATTGAAATCCGTGTATTTGCTTGGCCACAGGCAAAACCCATCGTGATGCTTTGTGGTGGGTATCACATATTTCGCTCCCGCTTTTTTAAAAAGTTCAACCCATTCTTTTGGATCCCATTTTTCTGCTTTCCACATGTCAACAAATTTATAGTAATCAAAATTTTTTCCATACTTCTCAACGTGGTGTTTCCACGTTGGACTTCTTTTAATTCTCAAAGAATTCAAGTACCATTCCGCATATGGGTTGTTTTCAAACCACTCTCCTTGAGGAACTTCTCCAAGCTCCCCAGTGGTTGGAGCCCATGCAGGCACTGAGTAAGGTCCCCAGTGAATGAATATCCCTAATTTTGCATCATCATACCATTTAGGTACATTGTGTTCCTTTAAAGATGACCACGTTGGAATGTACCCTCTCATAAAAAATCACACCTGTCTGTCTTTCTAAAATTTCTCGCATTTTAAGAAAAAACACAAACTGAAGTTTTTATGTACCAGAACGTTTCTTTCTTATTTGATCGGCGCCAACAGTTAAAAGTATGATGATACCTACAAGAACTTCTTCCCAGAAGGAACTAACTCCGAGCAAAACAGCTCCGTTGTAAAGAGACATCATCAGGGTCATTCCAAGTACAGCTCCAAAAACATCTCCCTCGGCTCCAAATAAACTTGCACCTCCTATTGCTGCAGCCGCTATGGCATCCAAATTGTAATTTGCACCAGTACTTGGAACCCCCATCCACAATCTTCCGGTTTGCATCACACCTGCTACACCAGCCAAAAATGCTGATAAAGTGTAGACTCCGTATGTGACTACCCTGGTGTTAACTCCTGAAAGCCTTGCTGCTTCAACATTACTTCCCAATGCGTACACATACTTCCCAAATTTCGTATATTTAAGTATTATTTGTCCCACTAAGAATACGATGACAAACATCCAAAACAACACCGGTATATTCAAAAACTCACTTGAACCAAAATCAGCTATGCTTTGAGGCAAACCAAATATATTGGTCCCATTTGCAATTATCATTGCTAACCCAAACTCAGCAACCATGGAACCGAGAGTTGCCACAAATGGAGGTATTCCAAGTTCAAAAACCAAAGCTCCGTTGGCCACGCCAGTTAACGTTGCGATCACTATAACCATGAATATGGCCGCTGGTATGGACATTCCCCATTGGGTTATGGCTACAGATAAGATAACATTCGTCAACGCAACGACAGATCCTACAGTCATGTCAATACCGGCTGTTATGATGACGTACACTTCACCAACTGCCAAAACACCTTCAACAGCCTCTTGAGCCATTAAGTTCGTTATATTATGAAACGTTAAAAAATTTCGTGTTGCTATACTCAGAAAAAGCCATATTCCCACTAAAGCAAATAACACCACTGCTTGAGATGTTGAATACCACCTTGTTCCCTTTCTCAAAGTTTCATCAGAAGAAGATACAGATTTTTCTTTCATTTTTCAACAACCCCTTTACTTCTACTTTTAACAGCCAATGAAAGTATGTTTTCTTCCGTAAAAGAAGCTCTGTCAACAATTCCAGCAATTTCTCCTTCTCTCATCACAATTATTCTGTCACATACCGAGAGTAATTCTGGAATATAAGAAGATATGAAAATGATAGTTGCACCTTTCGACGCCAAATTATTTATCAAATTGAGTATATCTTCTTTGACTCCAACATCTATTCCATTCAATGGTTCGTCAAGTATGAAAATGTCCGATTTCATCGCCAGCCACTTACCAATTACCACTTTTTGTTGATTTCCACCACTTAAATTAACAACTTTCTGAGACAGTGATGGGGTTTTTATTGACAAAGCCTTAACCATGTTAAATGCTTCAACTTTTTCTCTTCTCAAATCTATGAATCCAAACTTGGTTATTCTTCCATACAGTGGTAAGTTTATATTGTATTTAACATCGAGTTTTAAAGCCAATCCGTGTCTTCTCCTATCTTCAGGAGCTAATCCAAGCCCTTTATACATGGCCATTCTTGGAGATTTTAAGTGAACCTCTTTCCCATGAATCATTATTCTCCCTTCATCAACTTTCTCGGCTCCAAAAAGCACCCTTGATAAAGTTGTTCTTCCTGAACCAACCAATCCATAAATTCCTAAGATTTCCCCCTTGTAAGCGCTAAATGATACTCTTCTCAATTTCACGTTGGTTAAATTTTCCGCTTTTAAAACTTCTTCTCCTATCTCTCTTTTTTTATACAGATCAAAGCTAACCCCTCTTCCAACCATCATTGAAATAAGTTCATCTTCATTTGTTTCTTTTATTTCCCTGTCTCCTATTTTTTTCCCGTCTCTGAGAACAGTAACTGAATCGCATAACTCAAAAACTTCATCTAAACGATGCGAAATGTATACAATGGTCATTCCTTCTTTTTTCAGTTGTCTTATTATGGAAAACAAAGTTTGTATCTCTTTCTCGGTTAGAATTGCCGTTGGTTCATCAAGTATGAATATACGTGCTTTTCTCACAAGTGCTCGCCCAATAGCAACAATTCCTTGTTGTGCTGCGCTCAAATCTTCCACCCTTGCTCTAATGTTGATTTTGTAATTCAGCCTTTCAAAAACATCCTTTGCGATCTTTTCTCTTTTCTTTCCTTCGATAAATCCCAATTTTGAAGGTTCTATACCAAGCATCACATTATCAACAACTGTCAATTTGTTAGCCAAATTGAGATTTTGGTAAACTACGGCTATTCCTTCTCTTTCCGAAATAACAGGTGTAAGTTTTTCGTACTTTTTGCCAAAAACTACTATTTCCCCAGATGTGGGTGTATAAGCACCACTTACTATTTTAATTAAAGTAGATTTGCCAGCTCCATTTTCACCGACTAAACCTCTTATTTCACCCTCCTTAACTGCCAAATCTACCCTTTCAAGTGCATGAACCCCCGGAAACACTTTATCCACTTTCTTTAATTCCAAAGCATAATCCATTTTATACCTCTCCTACAATGTTTTTTTCAACATTTAAAGCATCACGAAAAGGGAGAGAAAGCTCTCCCTTTTCATCTAAATTACCAACTCTTATGGAATGGTATAGGCGCAGAAATAGCCTTCCCCAAACCTGTATTGATATTTGCTTTAGTTATAGGAACCAAAGGCAATACAACATGATGTGGTAACGGAATATTTTCCACAGCGGCAATTGCATAAACAACACTTAAATATCCCATGTACCACGGATTTTGGACCAACGCTGCATTTATAGTGCCGTTCTTAATAGCAGATGCAATAGTCGGATCAGAATCAAATCCTATGTAGACCATTTTTCCTTGCATGTGTTTCAATTGTATAGCCCTTATCAACCCATCAGCTGTGTATTCATTGTTGGCAAAAATTCCTCTTAAATTTGGATAAGCTGTGAATAGATTTATAGCTTCATTCATGGATTTTGCCACCGAACCACTTGCATATCTCACGGCTACTATTTTCAAACCGGGATATTTCTTAAGTTCCTTTTCAAATCCTGCTAATCGAGCATCCAAAGAACCCACACCGGCACTGGAGTCAATCACAGCCACTTCTCCAGAAGCAGTTCCATATTTCTCTTTTACGTATTTTGCCATATAATCTGCTGCCAGTTCTCCTCCACCAAAGTTGTTACTCGCTATAAAGCTTATGTAATCATTTGTGTTTTCTCCAGAATCTATTACGACAACCTTTATACCTTCTTTCATAGCTCTGATGGTACCGGGAACTAACGAATCTGCAACAGTGGGAGCCAGTACAATGGCATCAGGGTGCTCAGTTATTGCCTCTTCCAAAATAGCTATCTGCTTTGAAACCTGCGTCTCCATTGCTGGTTCTTCAAAAGTATAATGTTTAATCCCGAACTGTTTTAACGCCAACATAGCTCCTGATTTTACTTGTCTCCAGTAAAGTCCCTGACTCGCTTTAACCATATAAAAAATAGATATGTCAGAAACTTTTTTAGTTACTTGTGGAATTATTCCCTCCATCCAGGCCAGCGGCACAGGCAGAATAACATTTGTTGAGGCTGGAGAAACTGCTGGCCGTGGGGCGGCTACAGCAGCTACCACTCCGATCATCAAGATACTCGCAACAAGCATCCAGACTCCTAATTTCCTCACTTTTAACACCTCCTAAAATTCTTTAAGTTCCTGTCTTTCCCATTAAACGTACCAGTCGACATTTTTACTTTTCAGTAACATCACCTCCCCAAAATCGATACGTTCCCTTATCTTGACCGTTTTTTCTCAATTTACAAAAAAGCAAATTGAGAACTGTTGTTTCTTTTTTTTAATATCATAACCCTTTCTCTTAGCCCAAACTTAACTTTTTCAAAAACAAGCATGCCTCTTCATACTAAAATCCTCTTCGTTTAAGCTATATGCAAACTTTTCTTTTACATATACATGTTCAAGAACAAATAGTACAAACTAAGCAAACGTTTACTTTAAAAATACTCTTAATACTTTTATTTGTCAAGTGGATTTATACATTATTAAGCTTATTCACTTCTAATATAAGACAATTACCGCTCCTATTCTTCCATATACTCCCATTTTCTCAAATTAGCAGACTTTCTCTTTGTTAATCTCTTCATAACATACTCTTTTAGAGAAACACGTTGTGTATTTTAAATGACAAACATTCAACATATTTTCGCTAAGTCTTGTCATTCTCAATTCTTTCTATGTACTCTCGAATTTCTTTCTGAGGTATTTCATGAATGCCTCCAAAATCCTTAGTTATCATCACTATGCGCGCCAAAAATTCCAAAGTTTCAAGTCTCGCATATGCTTCCTTTATACTTTTTCCAACCACTGTTACTCCATGATTTTGAAGAATGAAAACGTCTTTTCCTTTCTTTAATTCCAAATTAAAAGCATCTGCAAACTCCTGCGTTCCTGGCATCTTATAAGGAAGATAAGCGATATTTCTCAAGAGAAGGACCGCTTCTGGTAAAACATTGATCGGAATCTTTTCTCCACTTACGGCAAAAGCAGTGGCATAAGGTGGATGTGCATGAAAAATTGCATTCACGTCTGGCCTTTCTTTATATATCAAAAGATGCATCTTTCGCTCAGAAGAAGGCTCTTTTTCTCCCCCAAGTTTTTCATCATCAAGACTTATTCTCACAATATCTTTGGGCTTAAGAAAGTGTTTGACAGTAAATGTGGGAGTTATGTAAATAGTGTTATCATTCGCTCTAACACTCATATTCCCGCCTGTTGACTCTGTAAGCCCTCTATCCCAACAAAGACGTGAATAATCAACTAGCTCTTCGATGATATTCATGATTTCCTCCATTTCAAGAATTCTTTTTTGTTCTACACGTTTTTGAAACCTGTGTCTATAAATATGACTAAGTTGATCATAAAATTCAGAACAAAACAAGTTTAGAACTTCATTAGGGGGATTGTCAAATCGATTTATTACCAAAATAAGCTCAAAAAGCCGAACAAAAACTAATCACATTCAATTAGGGCATATATTCTAACAAAAGCAAGATTTTACTTTGAAATGCTCCCTATTTCTTTCGTGTATATCAAAAG
>WFSH01000014.1 GCA_015486145.1 Mesoaciditogaceae bacterium | reverse complement strand
CTGGAGTCTCTTGTTAGAACTGGAATGAACGTGGCGAGATTGAACATGTCTCACGGTACGCATGAAGAAAAAGCCGTTGTCATAAATGAACTTCGTGAGATAAGAAAAAGACTTGGAATTCCGCTTTCCATAATGATCGATGTTGAAGGTCCCAAAATAAGGACCGGAAAGTTAAAACGCGACCAAGTTGAATTGAAAAAAGGCTCAACTCTTATTTTGACAACGGAAGAAATACTTGGAGATGAAACCAAGATATCCGTTGACTACAAAGGTCTGCCTGCTGACGTTGAACCTGGTGATAAGATATTGATGAACGACGGTTTGATAGCTTTGAAGGTGCTTAAATCTGCCGACAAAGAGATAGAGTGTGAGGTTCTCAATACCGGCACGATTACACATCACAGAGGATTGAACATACCTGGAGTCGATTTAAAAATACCTCCTTTCACTTCCAAAGACATGAAAGATCTTGAATTTGCCGCAAAAGTGAAGCCTGAATACATCGCTCAGTCATTTGTCAGAAAAGCAGATGACGTGTTAAAAGCGCGTGAGATTTTGAGAGAAAATGGTATGAAGAATGCGAAGATAATCTCAAAGATAGAGACGAAGCAAGCTTTGGAAAATCTCGAAGAGATCTTGAACGTTTCTGATGGTGCCATGGTGGCACGAGGGGATTTGGGAGTAGAAACCGATCCCGAAGATCTTCCAGTTGCTCAGAAAAGAATAATAAGCATGTGTAACGAACGTGCCATGCCCGTTATAACGGCCACACAAATGTTGGAATCCATGGTTAACAATCCGCGTCCCACCAGAGCCGAAATTACTGACGTGGCCAATGCCGTCTTGGATGGAACCGATGCCGTGATGCTCTCGGAAGAAACTGCCGTGGGGAAATATCCACTTGAGGCTGTGGAATTCATGGATAAAATTGCGAGAAGAACAGAAGATTACATGAATGGTTCAGAAAAAAGTCGTGTGCTTGGCAAAACGATTGCTTGTAAAGATGTGAGTGCGGCGATATCCGTTTCTGCCTGGCAACTCAGTGTTGAATTGAAAAGCAACGTGATCGTTGCTTCGACAAGTTCGGGTTTGACAGCACGGCATGTATCACGTTTCAAACCTTCGGCGATAATTCTTTCTCCAACGCCTAATGAAACGACCTATCACGCGCTTGCACTCGTGTGGGGAGTTTTGCCGGTCATGGTGGATAAAATAGATTCAACTGACAAGATGATCGAACAGTCCACCGAAAAGTTACTTGCTTATGGACTTGCAAAACCAGGAGATAAAATTGTGCTCACAGCCGGTATTCCGTGGGGAATTTCTGGTACCACGAATATGATAAAAATTCAAGAGATCCCAAAAGAATGATTTTATGGAATATGTATGCATGAGATAGAGCTTTTTACATAAATTTACAGGGGGTGAGTTTATGAAACTAAATCGTTTTTTGGTGCTTTTGACGGTGACGATCGTGATCGCAGTGCTTTTATCTGGCTGTTTTCTGTTTCAGGCAAGGAAGGTGATCGTGAAACCCACTTTAATTTCTCCTGCTAACAATGCCACAAATGTGGCGACGAATGTGACACTCGTGTGGAAAGAAAAAGGAAAATTGCACGCAAAGTACGAAGTTTATTTTGGTTCTGAACAAAATCCACCGTATTTTGTAACTACACAATTTTCCTCATACACGGTTCACGATCTCAAATACCTTACAACTTACCATTGGAAAGTTGTGGCAGTTGCCAATGGACGACTTGCGACAAGTTCTATTTGGCATTTCACAACAATGGCTTTGCCAAAACCATCCACGCCCGTTTTAAATTTGACTGGGGTTTCAACTAACTCGATCTCACTGGGATGGAAAAAAGTTTCAAGGGCGTCTAAAATTGCCGTTTACGGAGCGACGACAACCACTTTCAACCAATTGACGATTTTACCAGGCACATCAACATCTTACACGGTGAATAATTTGGCCCCGTCAACGCGATATCAATTTTTCATCGTTGCCATAAATCCCACGGGGCGAGCGACATCCAACACAGTGATCGCGACAACCTTGTCTTACATTCCACCAGCGCACCCGCCGGTCATAAAGATTTTTAAAGTCACAGCCGTATCCACCGACGAAGTGACGTTGGGATTCAAGACATCAAATGCGTCATCCATACGCATATACAGTCCACCATCCACAAAAGTCATTGCGACGACGAGTGGGCAAGCGACATCCTACATCATAAAAGGTCTCACTCCATCCACCACATACAAATATTTCATTGTTGCCATAAATCCCACGGGGCGAGCGACATCCAACACGGTGATCGCGACAACGCTTTCATACGTGCCACCAACTTCCACTTTTTCCGTTTACATAACAGATAAACCCGTTCTTCCAAGTCAGATTCAACATCTTTACGTCAAAATTTCTGGAATATCTGTGCACGTTTCAAATTCATCGAGTGGCACTTGGTACACAACTTCTTCAAGTGGAACGTACGATCTTACAACACTCGTTGGTTCTTCTATAAAGATCGCTAATTTTTCACTCCCGTCTACTGCTTTAATAACACAGATTAGATTCAAAATATCGTCTGCAACGATAGTGATTAACGGGATTTCTTACAACTTAACTATTCCTAAATCTACACTGATTTTGAACATGACTGCGATAAGTGCTTTCAAATCCAACGGGGTATATTTGGATTTTGATATATCACAATCTGTTGAAAAAACGGGCTCTGGCTACATTTTTAAACCTGTGATTCATCTGGTAAATGCGAATGTACGTGCCTCCGTTACTGGGGTTGTCGTGTACAATTCTATGCCAGTCTTGTTTGCAACCGTGTCTTTAAGCAATTCATCGACAACCGTTGCTCAAACTTACACCAAAACCAACGGCAAGTTCACGATAGCGGCAGTTCCAAAGGGTACTTACACGTTGACGGTCAGTGCAAGTGGATATAGCACATATTCCACGTCTGTAACCCTTTCAAAAGGCGTAAACAACGTTGGAACGATAAACCTTAACATCGTTCCACCAGCGTCGCCAAAACTCTTTATTTCATCACCCAACACTTACTCAGCCGTTCTCAAGTGGACCGAGACTACGGCGGTAAAGGGATTCAGAATATGGAGAAAAACAAACCCAAATCAAGCTTTCACTTTGATAGCAACCGTTGGAGGAAATCAAAATACTTACACAAATATCGTTGAACCTGGTCATACATATTACTACATTGTCAGTGCTTTCAACTCTTCTGGAGAAAAATTTTCGAATTTCGTTTCAATATTCGTTGGCCAAAAGTATTTCACAGAGCCCTCTTCCAACGCTCCTGCGACGGTCTACACTTTGCCTGACCACCAACAATCAGTTGAATCAATGTCTGCCAAAAGCTCTCTCATGTCCATGATAAAAAATGTGAAAAGCACAAATTCACAGGTAAACCTTGTGCCTGTCAACGAAATAATCCAGCGTCAAAAATCGAACAATTACTACAATTTAAACCTTTCTTACGCGTTTGCGGGATACCCAAATTCCAATCTTGCACTTTCCTTTATCATACAGAATGGTTCTATTTATCTTCAAAACTTCGCACCGCAACCAGTGCTCGTGCTTGATAGTGTTTATGGTAACTATCCAACTTCAACCGCAACGAATTCCGTGTTGCTAATGAGTTCGGGTGCCACCATGACTTCCCACAATTACTATAGGAAATCAACTTACATTTCAAGTGCAACCATCGGCGGCCATAACTACACAGATGTTTTGCTGGTGAATTTAACAGGTGATGGCTACACCCTTAACCTTTATTTTGCTAAAAATTACGGGCTTATAAGCTTTGATATGCAACAAAATTCATCTCAATTATTTTCATTCACTTTGACTTCCACGACAACATCTCTAATTCCTTCTTATCCTCAAGCACCAATCGTGAACAGCCCATTAAATAATTCAACCGTGCCATCAACGTTTGTTCTTAAATTTACGGGTAATGCAAGCACTTACACCGTTTATTTGAATTCACAAACGTGGTTCTCAACGTCTTCAACAAATGTAAACGTTGGACCATTGAGCAATGGAAACTACACTTTGGCGATCAAAGCAAAGAACTCTTATGGTCTTGAAACGTTAAGCAAAGCTGTAAATTTCACGGTCAAAGGCGGATGGGTAGCTACTCCTACATATGTTGTTGGGAATTTCACAAATTGGGCGACGAATTCAAATTATCTCATGACGTACGATCCTGCAAATAAGACTTATTCGCTTAACGCCAATATCCCAACTCCAGCCTCAACGTTAACCTATGGGATAAACAGATACATGATTGAACAAGTGTACAAGGGAAAAGTTATCAAGTACGGCTATCAGTCTATTCCCGTGTCAAGTGGTAACGTAACGTTCCATTTCAACGAGTCAATGGTCAAACCCTTTACTTCGTTGGGAATTGGAGATAGCTTAAAAGCATCACAGAATTGGTACTTTAGTGGAGATTTCACAAGTTGGAAATTCGATAAAATGAACAACAACGGAAACGGTGTTTTCGAAGTTACTATTTCAACATCCACGGTCTTTCAGCCAGGTACTTATGATTTCAAGATCACACCGCAGGCAACTTTCGCTACAACTCCTGCAAGTTTAGTACCTTATTATTTCAACGGCGCTTACGGTGCGTATTATCT
>WFSH01000013.1 GCA_015486145.1 Mesoaciditogaceae bacterium | reverse complement strand
CGGCTCAAGAAATTCAATCTCAAAATAGCGCAGGAAAAGAGCAAAATAATTGAATTTGGACTTTTTGCAGTACAAAACAGGAAAGCAAGGGGAGAAAAGAAACCAGAAACCTTTGATTTCTTAGGATTCACTCATTACTGTGGAACAAGCAGAACAGGCAAATTCAGAGTCAAAAGGAAGACAAGCCGGAAGAAATTCAAAGCTGCAGTACACAAGATGAAGAAATGGATAAAATTCAATCGTACGAAACCTATTAACAAGCTGTGGAAAGAAGTGGCAGTAAAACTTATGGGACACTACAGATATTACGGAGTGACAGATAACAGCACTAAATTGGCAAATTATCTGTACATAACAAAGAATCTGCTGTTCAAATGGCTTAATCGTAGAAGCCAGAAAAGAAGCTATACGTGGGAAAAGTTTAAGAAATATCTTGAAGCCAATCCACTACCAATGCCAAAAATATACGTGAAAATTGGAAAACGAGGTCTGGATATTGCATGAGTGTGAAACTCTTAATGAAGAGCCGTATGCGGGAAAATCGCAAGTACGGTTCCGTGAGGGGAGTGTGTTCAATCTGGTCATGGAACAAATATTGTGGCACTCTCAGAGGAAACGGAGAGAAACGGTGAAAACAAACCTGTTCCTAAAATTAGAAAGGCACACTTCTACTCGACAATTCTCTATTCTGTTCTTGCAGGTTTGAACAAAGTCATTCAAAGATACCTTGTCATCAAGTAAAAAGACAAGCACACTCGAGGTACTGTCAGGATATATGAGCTCATTGTTTTTTGATTCCGTAGAGGCAATTCATGAATTGCCCGTACAAAAGGCTGTTGAATTATCCACATTGTCATCCTGAACTTGATTCAGCGTAGCGACTTGTCGCGGAGGTCATCCTGAACTTGATTCAGGATCTCTTATAAGGAGTATTCAATGAGACATGGTTTTGTGTACATTATGTCTAATAAAGTCAGAAGTGTTTTATACATAGGGGTTACGAATGATTTAATTAGAAGAGTATATGAGCATAAGAACGAGCTTGTAGATGGATTTACAAAAAAATACAAATGTAAATATTTGCTTTACTACGAGTACTTTGATGATATTGAAAATGCTATAAAAAGGGAAAAGCAATTGAAAAATTGGAGAAAAAGTTGGAAATTAGATTTGATCAAGAGAATGAATCCGGATTTGAGAGACTTGAGCAAAGAGATAGAATCATAAGGATGAGATCCTGAGTCAAGCTCAGGATGACCTTCGCTGAATAAAACGAGAGCGTGTTCTACTTTTTTGTCATCCCGGCCTTGATCCGGGATCTCTTAAAAGCAAGTCTGTCAAACACAGGATGTGCCGAGAAAGCGAATCTAACAGGATGTTAGTATGCAGCGTGCTCTGTTTTTTTGTCATTCTGAACTTGATTCAGAATCTCGATCCACCTTGTTAGTTACTTGGAGGTCCTGAATAGTTCCTACGGAACTTTCAGGAAGACATTGTGGTCAAAGACTCCAAAAAACGTCTGAATCAGTTTTGACAAGGCTTCAAAAAAATTACACTTACCGCTTGTAAAGCGGTACTAAAATGTCAAAGAATGTTGCTGTTCGAAAATACTACCCACACGATCGTAAAGAGATCTGAAAGCTTTTATACTCACGAAGGAGAAAAGAAATGTTGGTCTCAAAAGAATTTAAATTTGATGCTGCCCACAATCTTGTTCACTATCACGGAAAGTGTGAGAAACTTCATGGTCACACTTACAAACTCAGAGTTACCCTCGAAGGAACTCCAAACCAAGAAGGGCTTGTCTTTGATTTTTTGGAATTGAAAAAAATCGTGAATGAACGCGTCATCTTGAAACTCGATCACGCTTACATAAACGAGCTTATAGAGCAACCTTCGGCAGAAAACATAGCCATGTGGATATGGAACAGAATAAAAGACCATTTGAACGGGCCAAACTACCATCTGTACGAAGTTACCGTTTGGGAAACGGAAACCTCATTTGTCACTTATAAGGGAGAATGAGAATTCAGATATTTTCTCATTCTTCGTGTTATAATGTATTTCCATACTCCTGAAGAAGGTGATTTTTTTGAATGATGGAGAAAAGTTGAGCGTGGGAGATCGAGCTCCGGATTTTTGCCTTCCGAATCAAAACGATCAAGAGGTATGTTTGAGTGATTTAAGCGGTAAGTGGGTGGTTCTCTATTTTTATCCCAAAGACAACACCTCTGGATGTACTCGCGAAGCTGTGGATTTCACCAGTCACATTGAAAACTTTGAGGAAATGGGTGCAGTTGTGATCGGGATCAGTCCGGATTCGACGAAAAGTCACAGATCTTTTATAGAGAAGAAAGAATTGAAGCTACAACTCTTGAGTGATGGAAAACATGAAGTTCTCGAAAAATACGGTGTTTGGCAGCTCAAAAAGATGTATGGAAAAGAGTACATGGGAGTTGTGAGAAGTACATTTCTCTTAAACCCAAATGGCAAAGTGGCACACGTTT
The DNA here is from genome assembly GCA_015486145.1 of Mesoaciditogaceae bacterium. Lineage (GTDB taxonomy): Bacteria > Thermotogota > Thermotogae > Mesoaciditogales > Mesoaciditogaceae > WFSH01. The sequence goes on along the minus strand of WFSH01000013.1, from coordinate 4,729 downwards.
GGAGAAAAGTGAGAGTTAAAGGCCATGTGGATGAAGTTTTGGAGACGCTAAAGAAATTGAAAAGCTGAAGAGAAAGTGGTTCTGACTGGACTTCGAAAGAATCACATTGACCGCCTGAAAAGCGGTATTTAGAATGATCAAAGGGTGTCATTGCTCAAAAGTTTGCTTGACTTTTTAGAAAATACCTTTTATAATAATATTCATAGTTGCTCATGTTTTGGTTGACGAAAGGTGATTGTATGAATTACACAACACGTACTGCAAGTAAATCAATAGTTGAAAACTCAATGAACTGGTGGTGGTCTTAAAGACCACCGCCTTTTGGTGATGTAAAACCAAAGCCGCGGTGGATAAGTTCACCGCGGTCTTTTTTGTCAAAGGGGCCGCATATGCGGCCCCTTTATTCTTCTAAAAAATTCAAAAAAGGAGGTTACGATCGTGAAAGAAGAAAAACTCAAAAGAACCCTTGGAACAATCCCAAACTACGCAACGATAATAGGTGTTCTGGTGGGTTCGGGCATTTTTGTTGTAACGGGCGAAGCTGGAGCCCAGGCTGGTCCTTCGGTTCCGCTGGCTTATGTCGTCTTGTTTCCGGTGGTTTTGGCAACAGCACTTCCGTACATGGTTTTCTTGAGTACACCTCTTTCAAAAAGACCGGGCGGTGAATATCTTTACATATCAAGAACAATTGGTTATCTTTATCCGGGGTTCATATCGATCTGGTTCAAATGGATGGCTTACATAGGCGCACTGGGAGTTCTTTCTCTTTCGTTTGGACAATACATGGGATTTTTCTTGCCGGGATCGAATCCGATTTTAATAGGCGCAATTGCGCTGCTGATTTTTTACCTTTTGAATATCTTAGGCGTTGAGATATACGCCAAAGCCCAAATTATCATGGTTGCCATACTACTTGTCTCTGTTACAGTACTTGTAATTCCTGGATTATTTCACATTAATTTTTCAAATTACGGTACACTTTTCCCATTCGGGTTGAGAGGATTTGCGACAGTCCTCCCATCGATCTTTTTTGCTTACGCCGCATTTGAAGCGGTTGGTGAGCTTTCAGGTGAGACAAAAGATCAGAGAAAAGTCCTGCCAAAGGTTTTCTTTTGGGGGATTTTTGCCACCATGATCATATACGTTTTGATGTCTTTTGTCGCTTTCGGAAATCTACCATTTGAAATCTTAAGCAAGTCGAAATCGGCAATGGCTGAGGTTGCCGAACAATATCTTCCATTCATAGGATCCTCAATAGTTGCGATTGGAGCTTTATCCGCTTTCACCACATCCATAAATGGCACTCTAATGTCACCTCCAAGATTCTTAATGATCCTTTCCGAGGATCATCTCATGCCACCAGTGTTTTCGCACGTTGGAAAGAGATTTAAAACTCCAGATTTTGCCATAACGCTTAATTTTTCAATAGCCTTGATCCTTTTGTTGACGAAAACCCTAAACGTTATTTTAGCGATAACGCTTCAAGCTTTGTTTATAAACTACCTTTTGATGGATGTCGCACTGATATTACTTCCCTTCTTAAACAAAAATTTGTACAATTCGGCACTTGTAAAACCCAAACCGGTTTTGACGACCATGATTTCTGTTTTTTCAATCTTTGTTCTTTTGTTTTTCAGTTACAAAATGATTCTTAATTCCTGGGAACCGATCCTAATAAGTGGCATAATCGGAACGACAGTCTATTTTTATTCGCTCATTAGATACAAAGAAAGATTACCACAATTAGATCGAGAGGTTGGAAGCCTCGAATGAGAATGAGGATGCGGGAAAGGAGGAATTTATGTGTACAAACTTCGTGTAAGCGTTGAAAAAATAAATGGTTTTTGTGACCTTCCGATGAAAGTGGGAGATTATTTTGAAGTGGAAGGTTCCGCCATAATCGTTCCAAAAGGTTCAAAAATATGTCTTTGGGCACTTCAAAGCATGATGCCATTTTTTCCAGCAAAGCAAAGAGCGAAAGATGATTCTAACGATTGGATCCCAATGACAAGCAGATTCGTCTGTCCAGATCCAAATGGTGGCGTTATTTTCAAAATAGAAAAAGTGGACCCGAAAACCAAAAAAATTGTGGACGATGGGAATTCAAATGCCGATAAATTTTTGAGGATCATGGTTGATGCCGAAAAATGCACAGGTTGTCGCTCTTGTGAACTTGCATGTTCATTTGGGCACGAAAGAATGTTCTCTCCAGAGTTTTCAAGAATTAAGGTGTATTCTGACGAAGAAACGGGAGAAGATACCATAAACGTTTGCCGTCAGTGTGGAAACGCACCTTGCGTTGAGGTCTGTCCGGTCGATGCACTGAGCAAAAATGAACTTGGAGCCATAATACTAAACGAAGAAAAATGTGTGAAGTGTGGTTTATGTGCCAAAGCTTGTCCATTCGATGCCATATCATTCCACTTTGACAAAAAGGTACCATTGATCTGTGATTTATGTGGTGGAGATCCTGAATGTGTTTCAATTTGTCCAACCAACGCAATAACCTTCGATATGCTGAAAGAAAAATTGTGATTGGGGGTGAGAAAATGAATGGGTATGCCGGGAAAATACTTTACATAGATCTGGAAAATGAAAAATTTGAAATCGTTCAACTCGAGAATCCTCTCATTTTTGGTTACATAGGAGGCAGGGGATTCAACATGTACAAACTTTTCCACGAAACGCCAAGATTTGTGGATCCCCTTTCAGATGCAAACAACCTTTACATCGCAGTTGGTCCCTTAGACGGAACATCTTTTCCCGGAGCGGCAAGAGTAAATTTCTCTGGGAAATCTCCCCAAACAGGGATACTCGGGGATTCCAATGCTGGCGGAGCATTCGGCCCTGAACTTAAATATGCTGGATTCGATCAAGTTGTGTTGAAAGGAAAAGCAAATAGACTTGTTTATCTTTTCATTCACGACAAAACCGTGGAGATAAAAAACGCCGATCATTTGAAAGGTTTGGATGTCTTGAAAACTCAGAATCTCATTAAACATGAGATAGGGGATAAGAGAGTTCAAATCGCGGCAATTGGTCCATCTGCTGAGAACGGCGTCATGTTTTCTGGAATATTCTGTACGGGTGTTAGAGCTGCCGCACGCACAGGCATGGGCTTACTGATGGCTTCTAAAAATGTAAAAGCCATCGCAATAAGGGGTAGAAATCCCGTCACCGTTGCCAATCCAGATAAATTTCACGATCTGATGCAAGATATGAACAAAAGGATAAAGGCGCACGTTGAATACGAACCGAGATTAAGAATGGGAACAACCAAACTCGTTAGCGCTTTGAATCAATATGGAGCACTTTCAACAAAACATTTTCAATTTGGAAGATTTGAAAGTGTAGACAAAATTAGTGGCGAAACTTTGGCCGACACCAAAAAGATCAAATCGAGAGGATGTTATTCTTGCACATTGCCATGCAGCAGAATATACCAAACGAATGAAAATGTGAGAGGGGAAGGTCCAGAATTTGAGGGCTTAGCCGGTTTCACTTCAAGAGTGGGAAACGATGATCTCGATTTTGCGCTTGAAGCCATGAACCTTTGCAACCGTCTTGGACTGGATGTCATAACCGCAACGGAAGCGATTTCTTTCTTGATGGAACTTAACCAGCGGGGAATGATCACTCCCACGCAAGTTGATGGTCTCGATCTTTCATGGGGGAACAAAGAGACCATTATCAAGATCCTCGAAAAAATATCGACAAGGGAAGGAGTGGGTGACGTCTTAGCAGATGGAGTAAGAAAAGCAGCTGAGAAGCTTGGCGTTGGTACGGAACTCGTGATGGACGTAAAAGGCCTTGATATTTTTCAAGCCGATCCAAGGGGAATAAAGGGATACGCCCTGGGACTTGCCGTTGCCAGCAGGGGAGGAGATCATCTGAGATCAGAACCTTCGTTTGAATTTTCAGGTGATTCAGAAGAGTCTTTGAGACGATATGGAACAACCAAAGCCGCTTTCAGGCTTGAATACGAAGGAAAGGGAAAGCTGGTGAAAGATTATGAAGAAAGAAGTGCCCTTGCAGATTCTCTCGATGCCTGTAAAAACACGGTGGTGAACATGGAAATAATAAATTGGAAGGACACAGCAGAAATTCTTAGGGCTACCACCGGATTGAATTTTGAGGCAGAAGAGATCAGAAAAAGTTGTGAACGGATTGTAAATCTCGAAAGAATGTATCTGGTTTCTCTGGGAGTTTCACGAAAAGACGATCAACTTCCCAAAAGGTTCCTATCGGAACCTATGCCAGATGGAGCTGGTGACACATCTGGTCACATCGTTGAGCTCGATAAAATGCTCAATGAGTACTATGAAGCAAGAGGTTGGAATTTGAATGGAATTCCCACTACTGAGAAATTAAAAGAGCTTGATTTACTGTAAAAAAGTTCGGTTTCAGTTTTGTGTGGATAAAAGTATGAATCTGGTTCTGAGGGACTTCAAAAATCATATTGACTTGTTATTCACACAATCCCGTGGAGAATCTGACTTTGGTTTTGTATGGCTGTTCTGTAACCAAACCAGAAGGGCTTACTCTGAATCTATCTGTTTTTCGAGGTTATACAATGCATTGAAGATGAGAAGTTGCAAACTAAAAGTGGTAAAATAATGGTGAACGACAAATGTTAATGGAGGTGCAAAAATGCCATATTTTAACGTGCAAACCAACGCAAAAGTGGAAAACAAATCTTCTCTGATCAAGGAACTTTCTTCGTTTATCG
>WFSH01000012.1 GCA_015486145.1 Mesoaciditogaceae bacterium | reverse complement strand
TTCAACATGGGTCCTTTTTCCACGTTGATATCGATGAAGGAAGGCAATGTAAAAGGGGATGTGCACACCTTAAGCGGTATTTCTTTTGGGACAGAAGTGTCATCGAGTTCAACCGTTTCGTTATTTGCTGAAGTTCCGGTTTCTCTTGGTAAGTTTGGTGTCATTGTGGGTGGAAGATACGTCATGTCTTCTCCAACTAAATTCGAGCCAAATATAACTTTGAAATACAACATGGAAAAATTTTCACCTTACATCTTCTACAATTCTGAAAATTCTACCCCGGTTGTTGGAGCTGGGCTGATCGCAAACACATTTTTGATAAATGCTGGCGTAAGCTTGGGCGCCACGCCAACGACGAGTTTGCTCATGCAGTATTTCAGTCCTATAGGAATAATAGGAATGGGAGTCGGATTGAAAAATAAGCTGTATTCGGCTGATGTTCGATTGAGTTCAAAACCTTTTGGGTTCAATCTTGTGCAGTTCTCTTTGGATGGATCGGCGTACATGGACTCTGAAGGTGCGTATGATGTGTTAACAACGCTGAATATGGATTTTCGTTTCTTTTCCTCATACGTTCAAGGGTGGATGAGTATGAAGTTTTATGGGAGTAGTCCTCAATATTCTTATGGCGTGGAGGTAAGTTTTTGAGCAAACAGGAATACGACGTGTACGTTGAAATACCAAAGGCAGAAGTGCACATGCTTAATTACATACTTGAAGCAGAGGATAACTTTTTGAACGTTCGACACATAGATCCAGCTTCTGGTCTTTTGAAAATCGTGGTGATAGACGATCAGTTGGACGATCTTTTGAAACTCTTGGATTCTTTGAAAAACGAATTGCGTTTAAAAGTGGTGAAATATGAGCCGAATCGTGGAATTCTTTAGGAAACCCATACCACGAGAGGTTGTCAAAAACGTCCATGAAATTTCATATGATAAGTTCAAATTGTTGGGCTTTGATACAGTTGTTTTTGATTACGACAACACCCTTGCACCGTTCAGGCGAGACGTTTCAAATGACATCGTTGAATTGCTTGAGCAACTCCTTAATAGGGGATTCAAAGTGGCAGTGGTTACCAACGCTTCTTTTAAGCGTACTAAGTTGTTAAGAGAAAAAATGCCAAAATTAGAAGTCTTTGCCAAAGCAAGAAAACCGGGTTTGAAGATGATGAAATTAGCACTGGAAAAATTAAACTCAAAGCCGTCTGAGACTGTATTTGTCGGAGATCTATTCTTTACGGATATCATAGCCGGTAATCGTCTTGGAATGTACACCATACTTGTGGAACCGTATCCTGGAGTGGGGTTTTTTCTAGGAATGATAGCATTTTTAGAAAGAGTCTCTTACAGCATACTCTTTTACACGTTTGGATGGCTTTTCAGAATAAGTGAACTCGCATCTCCAAACGAGTGGCATCGAAATATATTCGATGTGGATTACGATCGCATGATGGCAAATGGGATTAAGCTTTTCGTATTTGACATGGATAACACACTTGCGAGATGGAAGGCTTCCAAAGTGGATGAAAAAGTAATGGAACTTTTGAAACGCCTCTCAAAAAACGTACATGTAACTGTTTTGTCCAATGGAAACTCTCCATCGCTCAGTTGGTTGGCCGTAAACTCAGATTTGAATATTCTGAGACACTCGCACAAACCCCTCACCGGCAAGTTGATAAAGCTCATGAAGCGTTTCGGTGTTTCAAAAAGTGAGGTGGTAGTTATTGGTGATCAACTGTTTACGGATGTTCTTATGTCCAATCTTGCCGGTGTTTACTCGGTGAAAGTTGAACCGATATCAAAAGAGGAAATATTGATAACCAAATTGTTGAGGATTGCCGAAAAAATCGTAAGACCGTTGATAAAGACTAAACCATCTATAACTTCGAAGTTCGAAACCAAAACGAGAAGTGAAGTCAAGAAAGTGAAATAGGGGTGGTGTAAATAAAAACGGTGAAACTCACAAAGGGAAGGGTTCCGGAGCTTTCTTCTTTGCTTTCCTCTTTTACGCTCAGGCTTAATACTGCTGAAACTGTTAGAGCGTGTGTTGACGAACTGGAAAAGGTCTCCGAAAATTTTTTTGAGATCGATTGGTATTCTTACATTTCAAAAGACGAGGAATTTGGGAAAACTCTCGAACGAGAAGTTATAGATTTTGCCCGTTGGGCATCTCAAAAACATCATCTTTCGATCACCCCTGTTGGTAATTCGATGGTACTTTTTGTTCCACTCTTCAGTAGGACAAAGGATCTTGGAGTACTCGTTATGGGAATTAGGAACGATATGAATGAAATTACTCGTGGCGTGATCGATGTTGAGAGTTTTTTGGCATTTGAAACTTCTATGGTCATCGAAAACATGAAACTTGCAAAAGAGCTTGTGGAAAAGAACAAGTACGTTGCTGAAGCCAAACATTATCTTGAGAACGTGCTTAATTCTCTGAAATACGCCGTAGTTGTAGAAGACATTTACAGAAATGAAGAATTCTCAAACGTGCCTTACCGGGAGCTTATAACAGATCAAAAAGAGTTGAAACTACGGATTAAAGAAATGGTCAACAACGCTTTTGTTTACAGAAAAGAGATATCTAACGAAATAGAACTCAACAACAATTTTTACAGTATACATGTCGTTCCGGTAAAACTGTCATCCGGCTTAAAAGTGGTGACTTCTATACGAGACATTACCAACACCAAAGAACTTGAAAGACTTCAAAGAATAAACAGGATGAAAAACGATTTTGTGGCTACGGTTTCCCATGAACTCAAAACTCCTCTGTCCGCAATACTTGCCTATTCAGAGACCATTCTTGATTCGGTGGATTCGCTTGATGAAGAAACTCTCAAACAATTCGTTGGGACCATAAAAAACGAGGGTGAACATTTAAAATCCATAGTCAACGATATGTTGGACTTTTCAAAACTCGAATCGGACAGTTTCCCAATGAAGTTTAAAAGAGTGAATTTAGTCGATTTGATAAAGGAGGCGTATGAAGGACTTAAAGCTCGTGCTCAAGAGAAGGGGATAAAATTCGAGCTATCTCTTCCAGAAAATCTTGTAAATGCTTATGTAACAGCAGATCCAAAGAGAATTCATCAACTCATCGATAATTTGGTGATAAACGCTTTTAAATACAACAACAATCCGTCTCCTGAAGTGAGGATTTCGCTCTTGAATGATGCAGAAAGTTACGTGGTAGAAGTTTACGATAACGGAAGTTCTGTCCCGAAAGAGGAACGTGACAAAGTGTTTCAAAAGTTCTACAGGGTGGAGACTATGAAAGCGAAGGCATCTGGTACGGGATTGGGTTTGGCGCTTGCAAAGGAAATTGTTGAGAAGCATTATGGGAAAATATGGATAGATGGAGACGAAGATGAATGTCTTTTCAAATTCTCGCTACCCAAAAAGGATTGGTTAACCTCTTCGGAATCGCAAGCGGAGACAAACAATGGCTAAAACTCTAAACGATATACTTGGGGAACTTGACTCAATACCAACGCCAAATTTTGTGGTTTCAAAAGTTTTAGAGCTCGTGTCGCAGCCAGAGGTTTCCGCATCGGAATTAACAGAAGTAATTGAAAAAGATCCAAACATAACGGTTCGAGTTATGAGACTTTCCAACTCTGCTTATTACGGACTTCCTCAGAAAATATCGACTTTATCTCATGCGGTTATGATCTTGGGGTTTAAAACCGTTCGAAATTTAGTCACGAGTATATACATGCATGACGCATTTTTCAGTTCAAAGTTGAAAACGGATTCCATCAGCATCGAAAAACTTTGGCAGCACTTAATAGCCACAGCAATAGCCACAGAACAAATCTCTGACGCTGTGGGTTTCATAAATAAAGAAGAAACTTTTTTGGTGGGTATGATTCACGATCTTGGGAAAATAGTGATAGCTAGACTTTTCCCGGCTTACACGGATGCCACGGTAAAACTCGCGTCGGTGAAATCCATAACGTATTTTGAAGCGGAGAGTAAGCTGGGTTTACCAGATCACGTGTCGATCGCGGAACGTCTTTTGGAAAAATGGGGATTTCCGCATGAAATACTGATGGCCGTGAAGTTTCACCATGATCCAGAAAAAGTAGATGAGGAAACGCTCAGAGACATTGTGTACATTTCTCACGCGGCCGATGTGGTATCAAATGTACTCGATCCCAAAGCAGCTGGAAATTATGCCATCCCGGTAATGAATAAAAACGTTTGGGCCTATTTAAAACTCAACGGCACATCTTTCCTTGAAATTGCAAAAGAAACCAGAAAAATGCTCGGAAAAGCCACTGATTTTTTCTCCATGTAAAAAAGCCCATCGAGTATTCGATGGGCTTTTTTGGTCGGGGCGACTGGATTTGAACCAGCGACCTTCTGCGCCCCATGCAGACACGCTAGCCATCTGCGCCACGCCCCGCCACACAAATCATTTATAGAATATCACAATATAAGACCACTTTTCAACTCAGTATATCTTGACTTTTGACACAAAAGTTCCTTCATTTACCAGCTTTAACTTTTTCCTTCTTAGACGACGTAGAACTCTTTGCAGAATCTGTGGAGTAATATCCACCGCCCTTAAAGACGATTCCCACATTTCCAATTTGCCTTATCATTTTTCCACCACACACATCACATTTTACATTATCAGCTTCGGAAACTTTTCTCAAAAGCACAACCTCATGACCACAATTCTTACAAACATATCTGTAAAGCGGCACAAGAATCGCCTCCATTCTCTATTTTTGTTCATTAAAGAATTTTACCACATTTCTTTGAAGTTTTCTCCACAAATTTTTGTGTATAAGTTACATCAAAATTAAGCCCTTTCCCTCAGAAGGTTTTTCGTTTTATGAACGATTGGAAAAACAAGCGCAATTTTTATAACATCTATCCAAATAAACGGAAGTAATCCAACATGTAGGGCATTTACGATACCGTCAACATATGCTGATAACAGTAGAACCCCGGGAATGTATATTGAAAGTAATGCCAGTATTAGAAGAACCACACGAATCAAACCGCTTTTATCCCATCCCTTGGAAGCTATCCATGAAGCCGGAATAAATCCCCATAAATATCCTCCTGATGGACCAAAAAGTACGGCAATTCCGCCCACACCACCGGCAAAGATCGGAATACCAATGATGCCCAAAATCAGATACCCCATCGTCACCTCAAGAGATTCCATGGGACTTAAAAATGCAGCCATCAGGAAAAACGCAAATACCTGGAGTGTTATTGGTACGGGACCAATTGGAAATGAAATTAACGACAGTGTAGAAACAAACGCAAGCCATAATGCCATTTTTGCCACATGTTTTGACACCAAATACACCTCTTCTATTTGAAGAATTGAACTGTGACTATAACGATACCTGAGTCAAGGCCTATTTTGACTTTTTGTAATAGTTCATCAGTATCTTGGCGACTTCCGGCCTTGTGAATTCGGGAGGAGGAAGCTGACCATTTGAAAGCATTTCTCTTACTTTCGTACCACTTAAGAATATATGATCTTCAGCACCATGAGGACACGTTTTGGATGTTGCCATGTTGCCACATTTTTTGCAATAAAAAGCATGTTCGAATTTCAAAGGCACTATTCCTATCTCTTCTGGAGTGAAGTTATCAAATATTTCTTGAGCTTCGTATGTGCCGTAGT
>WFSH01000011.1 GCA_015486145.1 Mesoaciditogaceae bacterium | reverse complement strand
TGGATGTTGTTTACATTGCTACTCCCAACAGTTTGCATGAAGATCAAGCTGTACAGTGTGCACAAAAGGGTATAAATGTCTTCTGTGAGAAACCGGCAGCTCTCGACTTATCAGGTACTCAAAGAATGATAAACGCATGTAGAAAGTACGATGTCACTTTTGGAATTGCACACATGGGAAGGTTCAACAGTTACAACATAGGAGCAAAGGATGTACTTAAATCTGGAATTCTTGGAGATTTGGGAATAGTCAAAGCGAGCTTCTCATTTGTAAACACTAAAAGAAATGCTTGGAGATACGATCCACGGATGAGTGGGGGCGGAGCAATAATGGATATAGGAATTCATCTGATAAATTCTTTACATTTTTTCAGAGAGAAGAAAATAAAAGAAGTTGTCGCCATAAACGAAAATTTAGTGTATGATGTGGAACAGCACGCCACTGCGATATTTCGTTTTGAAGACGATGTTTTGGCTCTGGTAGACTGTAGTTATAACTCGTATGAATCGGTTTCTTTCGAATTTAGGGGGACTGATGGTATTCTCTATGTTTTAGATACGTTATTTCAAAATTCAGGTGGCAAAGTTATTATCAAAACCAAGGGGAAAACTTCTTTTCTCGAATTTCCAGAAAAAGATCCGTACGTGCTCGAAATAAAAGACATGGAAAAGGCCGTTAACTTACACACCCAACCTTTAACTGGGGAATACGAAGCCATTGAGGATATGAAAGTGGTAGAAGCCTGGTACAGATCGGCCAAATCATCTTTACCGATTTTTATAGAATGAAGTTTAGATGTTATAATCCTTTTGGTGTTTACGTTGGAGAACACAAAGTTTATTTTTAAAAATGTGGATGAAAAGATGCTTTCAGAAATAGCAGCAAAACTGGCTTCTTTGCTTTTTTGCAAAAGTGCGGTTTTGCTGTTTGGTGATTTGGGAGCGGGAAAAACGACTTTTACACGCTATTTGGTAGCTGCTCTTAATGGAGATCCACGACGGGTGACAAGTCCAACTTTTACGATTGTCAACGAATACAATGCCAAGATGAAAGTTTATCACGTTGATCTTTTCAGGCTTGAAGCAAGCGAACTTGAAGAATTGCCGATAGAAGATTATCTGGAATCAGACGGTGTATGTGTTGTGGAATGGCCTGAGAAACTTGGCTCCTACATGCCACTTGAATTTTTTGAGGTAAGATTAGATTTTGTAGATGAACAGCACAGAAACGTGGAAATTACCTCTAAGGGTGGCAAATTTGAAAGATTGTTAAAAAATAGAGGTGAAATTTTTGTCAAAATCTAAAAAGATAGAAGAATTCATAAAAAATGAAGAAAAACTCGTGAAGTTTCCCGATATCATTCCGTGTGTTCCACTTAAGGGAGACGATGTTGCATTTCCAACGGCTTTAACACCGTTTTACGTTGGGCGTGGAGTTTCTATAAAAGCTTTGGAAAAAGTCATAAGTACGGAAGAAAAATATGTTTTTTTAGTTTCTCAACGCGATCAAAACGTAGAGATGCCAGATGTTGAAGATCTGTACGAGATAGGAACCATCGCACGGCTCATACAGCTTGCAAAGTTACCAGATGGGGGATTCAAAGCACTTGCTGAAGGCATAGCGAGGGCAAAAATAGTAGAATTTGTTCGAAAAGAACCGTTTTTTGCTTGCAAATTTGAAGTGCTTGAAAAGAAGAAAAGACGTACCAAATCAATGATTGCCTTGATACGTTTGGTCAAAGAAACTGCCAGCAGGTACTTCGAGATGACTAAAAGGCTTCCTGAAGATGCGATACGTGAAATAGGATCTTTTGAAGATCCCGACAAATTGATCGACACGATCATTTCGTTCATGCCGGCTAATCTTGAAGTGAAGCAACATTTTCTCGAGCTTGTTGATGCCAAAGAAAGAATGTTGGAATTTCTCAAGTACGTTAATTCCGAGATAGGCTTGCTCGAAATAGAAGAAAAGATCGAAAAAAAGGTGAAAGCTCAAATCGATAAAAGTCAAAAAGAATATTATCTTCGCGAAAAACTTGAGGTGATAAAAAACGAGCTTGGAGTTGAAGCTTCTGAGGTGGAAGAGCTTCGCGAACGTGTGGAAAATGGAACTTATCCAAAAGAAGTAGCTGATACGCTAAAAAAAGAAATAAGTCGTTTCGAAAAAATGCATCCATCCTCCGCCGAAGCGAGTGTTTCGAGGACATACATTGACTGGCTTTTAAGCATTCCATGGAAAGAGAAAACCGAGGAAACCTTTGATATAAAAGAATCGGAAAGGGTACTGAATTCCGATCATTACGGACTCGAAGAAGTTAAAGAAAGGATACTTGATTATATCGCCGTAAAAAAATTTAGTGGGACTGCAAAATCACCCATTCTTTGTCTTGTTGGGCCTCCAGGAGTTGGAAAAACTTCTCTTGGGATGTCTTTAGCTCGAGCGCTTAACAGAAAGTTTGGTCAAATTTCACTTGGTGGTATGAGAGATGAGGCTGAAATAAGGGGACACAGAAGAACGTATGTGGGGGCTCTTCCTGGGCGTATAATGCAAACCATTAGAAAGCTTGGTGTCAACAATCCGGTCATATTACTTGATGAGGTCGATAAGATGGGAATATCTTTTCAAGGAGATCCCGCAGCGGCATTGCTCGAAGTCTTGGATCCTGAACAAAATTCCCATTTTGTTGATTACTATTTAGAAGTGCCATTTGATCTTTCAGACGTTGTGTTCGTGACGACGGCAAACACAACTCATCCCATTCCACCGGCTTTGTTGGATAGAATGGAAGTTCTTGAAATACCAGGTTACAGCTTACATGAAAAAGTTGAAATTGCCAAAAGACACCTCTTGCCAAAACTCAAAAAAGAGTATGGACTTGACAAGATAAAATTCTCGATATCCCCAAAAACCATAGAGAAAATCGTGGAGAACTACACTTTTGAGTCTGGTGTGAGAAATCTTGAAAGAATGCTCGCAAAGCTTTTAAGAAAAATTGCCAGAAAAGTGACTGAAAACGAAGATTACATACATGTAAGAACATCAAATATAGAGGAATTTCTTGGAGCTCCCGTTTTGGTAAGGCCACAGCTTCCTGAAAGCCCGATGATTGGTGTGACGACGGGTCTTGCATGGACACCTATTGGCGGAGAAGTGCTGATCGTTGAGGCTTTGGCCACTCCCGGAAATTCAAAAACCATACTCACAGGTCATCTTGGGGATGTGATGAAAGAATCCGCCACGATCGCCATGACATTGTGTAAAAAAATGTGTGGCCCAATCAAAAACAAATTCTTTGAAAAACATGATTTTCACATTCACGTTCCGGAAGGGGCTGTTCCAAAGGATGGGCCTTCGGCGGGTGTAACCATTCTTACTTCACTTTGCTCAGTGGTTTTAAACAAACCTGTTAGGAATGACGTTGCCATGACGGGCGAGATCACGCTCAACGGAAACGTACTTGCCATTGGGGGACTCAGAGAAAAAATTCTCGCTGCAAGAAGAATGGGGATAAAAGAAATAATAGTTCCAAAGTCGAATGAACCGATGATACGAAAAATGAAAGAAGATGTAATTTCAGGTATGAAAATAGATTACGTTTCGAAGGTTGAAGAGGTTTTGAAAATTACAATGGGTGTTGACAATGTTCGTAAAAAAGGTTGAGCTAAGCGCGGATGTTCATGATCCAAAAGATTTTCCAAAAGCTTTAAAAGGAGAAGTGGGCTTTATAGGAAGGTCAAATGTTGGAAAATCCTCACTTTTGAATGCAATTTTGGGGCAAAAAATTGCCAAAACTAGTTCCACTCCTGGGAAAACACGTTCTCTGGTGTTTTTTAAGGTGAACGATTTTTATCATTTCGTGGACTTTCCAGGTTACGGTTACGCTAAGAGCTCAAAGATCGAGAGAAAGAAATGGGGAACGTTGATAAACAACTACTTCAGTCGAAGCAGGCCAAGAAGGGCGCTCTTTTTGTTGATAGATTCACGTATTCCCATACAATCTTCCGATATAAGCGCATTCGAATGGTTGATTTCTATGGGAGAAAAAGTTGTAATAGTGCCAACTAAAATAGACAAGCTCAAAAAACATGAGCTATCAAAAAAAATGGTCGACATAGAAAAAGTTTTTCGTGATGCTGACGAGCTTTTACCCGTTTCCTCTGTTACAGGAGACGGGTTAAAAATATTGGATAAAGTGTTACGTGATTATTTGGCAGAAGAATAGAGGTGAATTTTGGTGAACAAGAGTGAAGCGATGCGGTATTTACGGGGAACTCATATGCCAACCGTGTGGTGCCCCGGATGCGGAAATGGCACGGTTTTACGTGCAACAATAGAGGCAATAAAAAACCTCGATTACAATAAAGACGATATAGCCGTCGTTTCCGGGATAGGATGTTCTTCACGTGCAACGGGATACATAGATTTCAACACCATGCACACTTTACATGGAAGGGCTATTGCCTTTGCCACAGGTGTTAAACTCGCGAGACCAGATCTCAAGGTCATAGTTATGACGGGCGATGGTGATGCGACAGCCATTGGTGGAAATCATTTTATACACGCATGTCGCAGGAATATGGACCTCACGGTGATACTCTTTAACAACAATATTTATGGAATGACAGGGGGCCAGTATTCTCCACTTACCCCTCATGATTCTTATTCCACAACGTCTGTGTATGGAAACATTGAAAAACCATTTGATGTTGTCGAACTTTCAAGAGCTTCTGGAGCCACGTATGTTGCAAGGGCCACGACCTTTCATTATGCACTACTTGTAAAATATATACAGAAAGCGTTAAACCACGAAGGGATGTCAGTGGTGGACGCGATCACTCAATGTCCAACGTACTATGGAAGGTACAATAAAATTGGCAGTGGACCAGGCATGCTTCAATTTTTTAAAGAAAATTCCATACCGCTTACCAAAGCCAAAACGATGAAACCTGAAGAGCTTGAGGGGAAAATAGTTATTGGCGAATTTGTGGAAGTGGAAAAACCTGGATACGTCACTGAATATGCAAAACTTCAGAAAAGATTGGGGGTAGTTAGCCATGCGAACTGACGTTTACTCATCTTCAGCCACAGATACCCCTTTCAGCATACGAATCACAGGACTTGGTGGACAGGGAAACATATTGATGGGGACTATTTTAGCCGATGCGCTTGCCAAAGACGGGAAATGGGTAATTCAAACTCAAGCATACGGTGCTCAAGTCAGGGGAGGATTAACGCTTTGTGATGTGCTGTTTTCAGATGAACCCATTGATTTTCCGATGGCAAAGGTGTTTGACATGATTTTTGCCATGCATGATCTTGGGTTAAAAGCACATGCGAAATATTTGAAAAACAACGGAATACTTTTTGTGGATACATCCATGTGTGGGCAAATACCACGATTTATACAGAGTGTGACTAAAAAATTGGTGGCTTTACCGATCACTCAAATGTCGGAAAAATTGTTCAACAGTAACGTTTTTGCAAACGTGATCAACCTTGGCCTTGTGGCTTCAACGACGAAAATCGTGAGTTACGACAATCTGAAAAATGCAATTCTGGAGCATGTTTCTCCAAAATACGCTGAACAAGATATAAAAGCCCTCGAAGAGGGGTATCAGCTCTCTCAAAAAGTCTATAAATTGAGAGAAAAATTAAAAATACCCTATTCAAAGGGCACAAGTTCTGCTTTCGAATGAAAAATCGCAATATTTTACAAAGTTTTATGTGTGCATTCTCGGGAATGGCTCACATTCTCAGGAAAGAACGCAACATGAAAGTTCATTTTGCCGTTGCGTTGTTTGTCGTTGTATTGTCAATGATGCTCAACATTGAAATAGACAGTATGCTTTGGATATTTTTAGCGATCGCACTCGTTTTAATAACAGAGGTGCTAAACACGTTTTTTGAAGAACTCTTGAATTTTATAAGTCCCAAGTATCATGTGGCTATAAAACACATGAAAGATCTCGCAGCCGGAGGAGTCCTTACGGCTGCGGTTTTTGCTGTTGTTGTGGCTTTGATAATTTTTGGCAAAAAAGCCGGAACAAATCAAGTTGTGTTGGCCGACATCGTGTTTCTCGTGTACCTTGGAACGATAGCGATCATATCCATTTGGGGTGGTGAAAAAAAGAGTGGAAGCAAAAAAAATAAGAGTGGCGATCGTTGATGATTCGGCCTTCATGCGAAAGGTTATAAAAGATTTACTTGAAGAAAAAGGCTTTACGGTGGTGGCTACAGGGAGAAACGGAAAAGACGCAATTTCAATAGCAGCGAAGAGAATTGCAGATGTCATGACGCTTGACGTGCAAATGCCGTTAATGAATGGTCTCGAAGCTTTGAAAAGAATCATGACAATTGCCCCATTACCGATTATAATGGTTAGCAGTTTAACTAAACAAGATGCTCAAATCACGTTAGAAGCGCTTTCGCTTGGGGCATTCGATTTTGTCACAAAACCAGGTGGTCCTATTTCTCTCGATTTCAACGTTGTGGCAAATCAATTGGCTGAAAAAATAGTTCTTGCAGCTTCTTACAATCTCACTTCATTAAAAAAGCCTCAACCATCATCAACTACTCCTCATACAAAACGTGAGATGAAGTACGATCTTGTGATCATAGGTGCTTCCACTGGTGGCCCAAGGGCATTGGATCATGTTATCCCGTACCTACCAGCGCAATTTCCTTTGCCAGTGGTTATCGTTCAACATATGCCTTCAAAATTCACCGCCACACTTGCCAAAAGGCTCAATGAAGAATCGAAAATTAAAGTCTCAGAAGTTACCGAAAAAACAAAAGCACGTCCTTCTAGCTCATATGTGGCGACGGGAGGGAAACATTTGGAAATTTTCAAAGAGGACGGAGCAATCGTTTTAAACCCAGTTGACGGCCCAAAAATTAACAGTGTAAAACCTGCTGTAGATTACACGCTGATGAGTGCCGCAAAGAACGATCTCAGCGTGTTGAGCGTAATTCTTACGGGAATGGGAAAAGATGGGACACAGGGGTTAAAGGAATTTAAACGAGAGAAAGTAACCACCATAGTCGAGTCACAAAACACCGCTGTTGTGTATGGTATGCCCAAGTCGGTGATAAAAGAGGGTCTTGCGGATTACGTTCTAAATTTAGAAGATATCCCTTCAAAGATGATAGAGTTAATTTGACATGCATAATTTACATACACAACCTAAAGTTGCTTCTTGAATTCAAACCAAACATTTAGTTTTTGCGATCAAAAACCACCTTGCACCACGATCGTGTCAATTCTCGTAACATTTCCGGCTTTAACCATAAATTTAACGGGCCTAACGGTAATATCGGCCTGAGTTATGGTAGGCTCAACGGTGATCTTAACGAGTTTCATGTAGGAAGTATTTGTCCCCACAAAAAAATTATTTATATTGTTTACCGTCGTTGTGCTTTCTATAGAAGAAGCTGACGCGGAAATTCCCTGTCTGAGGATGTACTGTGAAACGTATTCTTCAAAATCGTGCAGCTTGGCAATGGATACGCTTTTATCACTACGAGCAATTGTGGATGATGTTATTGCCATCACCATCATCACTCCTATTAATATAACAACCATTGCCACTATTGCTTCCACGATTAACGTGCCATTTCTCATCTTCACCATCTCACCTCAAATTCATAGTCGTTACCGCCGAAACAAAAGTAGAGGTTACACTATCTTTGTAAAGTACGAGTCTGTATTTCACCGTTCCGCTTTTAAAATTAAATGCTAAAGACTTTATCCCTCTGGCAATCGTTAATTTTCGAACAGGTGCAGAAGGAGTATTTTGGTTTTTTATCAACATAATTATGGAAGTTCCACTCGTTGTGATCGTAGCCCGATAAGTCGTGGAATAATAATAGTCT
>WFSH01000010.1 GCA_015486145.1 Mesoaciditogaceae bacterium | reverse complement strand
ACTCCTTACTTCCGCGCACCTGTCTTGTACTACAAAAATGACAAATTCTTGGATCAAGAGACACTTGAAAAAATGAAAGAGAGTTTAAATTAAATCTCTTTTCCCTCTGATTTACAGAGAGAGAATTTTTTAATACCCTTTGTGAAATGCGTAAAAATAAGGTTCTTTTCATTTTTGTGTGGGTAAAACAGGACAATTCTCTATTCTGTTCTTGTAAGTTTGAACAAAGTCGTTCAAAAACGCCTTGTTATCAAGTAAAAGAACAAGCACCCTCGAAGTACTGTCAGGACATATGAGCTCTCCATCTGGAGATTTAAAAAATGAGATTGGAAGGCACAGGACGTGCCGAGAAAGCGAAACACTCAAGGACGAGTGTTTGAGCGTGTCTCATTTTTTTGAATCGTAAGATGGATAAAAGAGCGAATCCGGTCCTGATGGGACTTCGAAAAATTACACTCACCGCTTGTAAAGCGGTACTAAAATGTCAAAGAATGTCGTTATTCGAAAAATACTACCCACACGATCTCGAAAAGAACTATAAGGATGAATGTTTGAGCGTGCCTCAATTTGCGGGTAGGTTATTTTGCACTTAAAGGGAGGAAATCTGTTGAAAGCCATCAGAGGGGCAATCTTTGTCAAAGAAGACACATATGAAGAGATTAAAAAAGCCACTGAAGATTTAATGTCAGAGGTTTTTTCCAAAAATTCGCTTCACGATGCAGAGGTTGTAAGCGTAATTTTCAGTTTAACCAAAGATCTAACCTCTATGAATCCCGCTACCGTTTTCCGAAAACTTGGACACGACGTTCCCCTCATGTGCTTCCAAGAGGCGGATTTTGCAAATTCTCCCAAAAGGGTCTTAAGGGTACTCGTTTTCGTTGAAAGGCCAAAAGGTTCAGAAACTTCAAACGTTTACAAAAATGGAGCGGAAATACTCAAAAATTGGAAGTGGTAAAATGATAGTTCATGTGATAAACGGTCCCAATCTCAACATGCTTTCAAAACGAGATCCCACAGTTTACGGGACTGTTGGATATGGTGAATTGGTAAATGAAATTCAAAGCTGGTGCGAAGCGGAAAGGATAAAAGTGAATTTTTTCCAATCCAACCACGAAGGTGAAATTATCGATTACATGCAAAAGATTCCCGTAAAAGATGGCATAGTCATAAATCCTGGGGCTTTCGCGCATTACAGCTACGCACTCCGAGATGCACTTGAGATTTTTAAGGGCTTAAAAGTAGAAGTTCACATTTCAAACATTTTCAGACGTGAAGAATTTCGTTCACACAGCGTAACGGCTCCGGTTTGTGATGGAGTCATTTCTGGCCTCGGAGTTCACGGATACATTCTTGCCATTCAATTCATCACCTCAAAAGTTTTTGACAAAGGCAAAGAACCTTAATCATTCCGTATGGAAAGGTCATTTTTGAGTACCTTCAAGAAGTTCTTCAAGATATTCCTTTAAAACGATAGCACTGTTATGCTCCGTATCTCTGGCACTGTATAAAAGAGTGACGGTGTTCGATCGAGCCTCTTTCAAAAGCACATCGAGAAGAAATTTTTTCTCGCTTAATTCTGTTTTGTATCTTTTTCTGAATCCTTCCCAGCGATCTGGTACATGGCCAAACCACTTTCTCAGTTCAGCACTTGGAGCTATTTCCTTAAGCCAAACATCCATCTTGAGATCTTCTTTTTTGAATCCACGCGGCCACAATCTTTCTACAAGAAAACGTTTCCCGTCACTCTTTGAAAATTTTTCATAAACTCTTTTTATTTTTATCATACCTCAAATCAACCTTTTTCTATGAGTTCACAGTCCATGTGTTTTTTAAAAATATCATTGGCAAGCTTTGATATTCGCTTAAAGTCTTCTTCTTTTGGCGTACCTTTTACCAAAACTGGATTTATGAATTCAAGTTTAAGATTTTTGAGCATGCCAATGAGATTGTCAACCTCTCTTCCTCCCCAACCGTACGAGCCTATTAAAGACGCAAAATGAGCTTTGGGTTTCAAAACATTCGCGAGATAAGCCACATACGCCATCGCTGGATGAACTGAAGACAAAACCGTTGGTGATGCCATGACGATCGTTGCGGTATCAACAAGTTCTATCGCCACTTTTCCGATATCTACACCCACGACGTTTATCGGCACGGCATTTATTCCCTTATCTTGAAGTTCGTACACAAGCCTATTCACAAGTTTTTGAGTGCTTTCGTACATTGATACATATGGAATGAGAACGGTATTTTCCATTTCATCAGAAACCCACTTTTCGTGCAAACCAATGATAAAAGAAGGATCAAGATGTATCTGACCGTGAGATGGCGCTATCATACTGGGTTCAAGATTTTTTACCTTTTTGAGGTCAGATTTTACCATCGCTCTAAACGGCATCATTATTTCAGCATAGTATCTTTTCGACGCCTCCAAAGATTTTGATTTATCTTTCACAAACAGCTCATTTGTCGCTATGTGTGAGGCGAGAAAATCACAAGTAAAAAGTATTTTGTCTTCTACGAGATATGTCACCATCGTTTCTGGCCAATGGACCCAGGGCGTCATGATAAATTTTAAAGTTCTTCCCCCAAGATTTACGGTGTCATTTTCTTCCACCAAAATAAATTTGTCATCTGGTATGTTCATGAATTCCACAAGTAGAGGTTTAGCTTTCTTGTTAGTTACAACTTTCGCATTCGGAAAGAGCTTTAAGACATTTGGTATGGAACCCGAGTGATCCATCTCGGCGTGATTCGAGATGATGTAATCAATCTTTTCTAATTTGAGTTTTTTCAGGTTATAGAGAAGTTCCCCTGTTTTTCGTGGATCAACGGTATCGATCAGCGCAACTTTGTTCTCACCCTTAACTATGTAAGAATTGTACGACGTGCCATCTGGAAGTGGAATTAATTCGTCAAAAAGTTTTCTATCCCAGTCCAGTGCCCCAACGAAATAAATACCTTTCTTTATTTCTTTCAACATTGTTCAGACACCTCCTCAATTTTTAAAATTAAGACTTTTTTAGTCTATTTTATTCTACACCATCTTTTTTAAAATAAACATCTCAACAATTTGAACTTTTGAACATTCTTTTAATTCACACGTGTTAAACCTCTCAGGTAAGTGAATAAGCATGTAATTAAGATCTCTTCGAGATCGTGTGGGTAACATTTTTCGAATAACAACACGCTTTGACATTTTAGTACCGCTTTACAAGCGGAAAGACTAAACTCGTCTAAAAATGTTATAATTATGTTGTTTGAAATGGTGGAGGCGATCTGAAGTGTTAAAAATCTACGTCGGTCCTGTGCCAGCTTCTACAGAATTTATGGATTTTGATTTGGCCGTGACCGCCGATCGAGAAGTACCAAAGTACGGATTGTGGTTCACGGTTTCGGAAAACGACATATCTTTTCACAACTTTGGCCTCGAAATTGGAGAGCGAAGGTGGCGTGTTCCAATCGCTATTGACGAAACTATATTCGAATTTGAAGATTTAAAGATCGCGGCGCTATACGGAAAAGAACTGAGAATGCGGAGACTCCTTCATAAGATTTACAGTTTGAAGATAAGTATGATCTTAGGTTACCTTAAAACAGACAATTACAATCCTTACGCTTTAATGGCCAGTGGTTGGGGATGTTCGCAGTACACCGGCTTACCGACACTTATCGTGAATTTTGCTGGTGATACGATTGGTTATTCTTTATTTTCAAAAATGAACGGATTTAGTGATGGTGTGCAGCTACTTTTCGAAAGATATGCCGTGATGAAAGCATCAGTGGAAAGAGAAGATGATTTAAACAAACGTATCAAGAAGAACAAAGGCTTGAGAAATGATTGATAAAATAAAGAAGTTTTTATCCTCTTTGCTGTTTATAAAAAGAACGCATTTTCAGCCCCACGTTTCTTTCAAGTACACGAAACGAAATGGTACCATTTTTAGAGTAGCAGCCGTCCAAATAAAGTTTCAAACCTTCAAAAACGTGAGGGATTTCTATTACAGTGTACTTAAAAAAGTTAAAGAGGCAAAAGAACAAGGCGCACAGCTAATTTGTTTCCCAAAAGGCATGAATTTGGAGCTTCAACCGATTTCTCACGATATCATGTCAGTCTCGCAATGTACTCACATCTCCGAACTGTATTCGAAGGTTTTCACGGACATTTCTACAAACGAAGAAGTTTACGTATCAGAAGCTCAAAAATGGAGAAACAGTGTCGTGAAAAGCATTTGGACTCCCGATGGTCGCAGACTCACCGGCAATATCATGAATTGTGGTGGAAGGAAAATTAGTTTTTTAGAAGAAAATTATACTCAAGACGACAAAATAGAACTCGTCTTAAATCCTTCCATGACGCATTTCTGGATGGGAGACTATGAATCGTTCCGAAGCGCATGGCTGTTTTCACAGCAAATGTACGTTTATTCTGTTGAAAGTTATATGGTGGGAAACTATAAAGGCACTCAGTTTTCTGGAAAAAGTGGAATATACGGCCCAATAGAGGTTACCAATTCTCAAAATGGAATACTTGCCCTTTCAAAAAGTGAAAATCTTGAAGATTTGATAGTGGCAGAGCTGAATTTCACAGATTTGGAGAGAGTTTCAAATCTCGTTAGAGATAAAGGTTACGAACGCTTGCTTTCCAATGATAAGTTATAAACCAATAAAGTAAGAATATAAGTCTCATGGCAATTTGGAGGTGGGAAAATGCTCGAAGAACGCTTTAAATTCAAAACTTTACCAGAATCAGAAATTGAAAGGCTCAGGGAACTCGGACGCCTTTGCAGAGGAGATATCATAAAGATGACAACGGTTGCCAGTTCGGGGCACCCTGGAGGATCAATGAGCTCTGTGGATATATTCTTGACCGTATTTTCTTACGCGTCCATAAGCCCAAAAGATCCCTTCAATCCATCACGAGATAGGATCATAGTGAGTCATGGTCACACATCTCCCGCGGTTTACTCTGTCTTAGGAAGACTTGGATTTTTAGATTTAGAGGATGTCATAACGGGATTCAGATATGCAAATTCTCCCTACGAAGGCCATGTAACACGTGGTATCCCAGGGGTTGAGTGGTCAACAGGCAACTTGGGACAAGGACTAAGTGCCGCGTGTGGTATGGCTCTCGCTTCAAAAATAACAGGCCTCAACTACCATGTTTTTGCGTTGATGAGTGATGCTGAACACGCCAAAGGGCAAGTGGCAGAAGCAAGAAGGTTTGCCAAGAAATACGGGCTTTCCAATATCACGGTTATCATAGACTACAACGACGCCCAGATAAGTGGTCATATGCGCAACGTTATGCCGGTGAACATAAAGGGAGAATATGAGGCAGCTGGCTGGAAAGTTCTTGAAATCAACGGTCACGATTACACCCAACTGTACAACGCGGTAAAGTATTCGATAGAAAATGACGAGGTTCCAACAGCCATTCTTGCAAGAACGATAATTGGCAAAGGTGTAACTTTCATGGAAGATGATGTTACGTACCATGGAAAAGCACTTTCCATGGAAGAATGTGACCGAGCACTAAAAGAACTTGGCATAAACAACGATGTGGAAAAATACATTGAAAAGAGAAAAACGTTTAAAAAGCCAAACTTCATCATAGATCCTTACCCAATAAAAATCGAGATCGGTGATCCCAGAACTTACGAAAAAAATCAAAATGTCGCGAACAGAGATGCTTTTGGAAGAGCGTTGGCGGATATGGCTTACTCTAACTCCAAATCAAACAAAAACACTCCTATAGCAGTGTTCGATTGTGATTTAAAACCTTCCACCAAAACCAACATATTTGAACGTGTAACTCCCAACCTTTTCTATCAAGTTGGCGTGCAAGAACACAATGCGGCAACGATTGCGGGAGCTCTTTCATCGCAAAATGTCGTGACGTTTTTCAGTGATTTTGGTGTTTTTGGAATAGATGAAACATACAATCAACAGAGGCTAAACGATATAAATCACACAAATTTGAAACTCGTGGTAACGCATGTGGGAACCGACGTTGGAGAAGATGGGAAAACTCATCACTGTGTCGATTATGTGGGCGCTTTGCGGAATCTTTACCATTTCAAACTCATCGTTCCTCAAGACGCTAACCAAACCGACAGGGCCACAAGATACGTGGCAAAAGTTTACGGAAATTACGCAATAGCCGTTGGAAGATCCAAAATACCGGTCATCACCTCTTCTTCAGGAGAAGTTTTTTTTGGTCCAAACTACGAATTTGTATACGGAGAATGTGATCTTTTCAGAAAAGGAGACGAAATCACAGTTTTTTCTTTTGGGCAAACATCTCACATAGCCGTCGAAGCAGCGGATGATTTACTAAAAGAAAATATCAAAGTGACCGTTATCGGCGTTCCCTGCCCATTCGATCTTCCGGAATGGATAGGAAAATACATATCATCTAAACACGTTGTAACTCTTGAGGATCACAACATCCACACGGGGTTGGGAACCATACTTGCCGATTTTGCAATGAATAAAAATCTTCATCCCAAAAGTTTCACCAAAATTGGTCTGATGGATTATTCAAAATCCGGCACGGCGAAATCCCTTTATGCCATTGAAGGGCTTGACAGTGACTCCCTTAAGAAGAGAATACGTAGTATCTTATCAAGATGAGAATTCTTTTGCATATTTGCTGTGCTCCAGATGCGACGACGGCTTACAAAAGACTCTCAGATGATCACGAGGTCGTTGGATATTTTTACAACCCAAACATACATCCACGTCAAGAGTATGAAAAAAGAAAAGAGTCACTCGAAAAGCTGTCAAAAGCGTGGAAGTTTGAGGTTATTTACCCGGATTACGATCCGGCTCCGTGGTTTAGATCAGTTAAGGGCTTGGAAAATCTTCCTGAGGGATCCATGCGTTGCCGTGCTTGTATGGCCCTCAGGCTTTTAAACACGGCAAAGGAGGCAAAGAAACGTAATTTTGACGCCTTTGCCACTTCTCTAACCACAAGCCCTCACAAAGATGTAAAGTTCATAAATGACATAGGGCTTAAGATTGCAAATCATGTGGGCATCAAATATATTCCAAGTGTATTCAGAAAAAAGGATGGATTTTTGGAAAGTGTGCGTTATTCTCATGAACTCGATCTTTACAGGCAAAACTATTGTGGTTGCATTTTCAGTTTAAGGAATGATATAAGTTGATAGATGTGGACATTTGGGAAGAAATAGGGAAAAGATTGAAGGATTTAACAAACGGTGAAATTGCTTGCGTGGATTCTGATGAAAACGTAAGGTTTTCCAGTTTTCCGATGAGCACCCAAATAAGAGAATCCGTGGCCGTTGCTTTACACACCAAAGTGAGAGTTAGTCTTTCGCTAAAACATGAAAAAGTGCTCATTTTGCCCGTGAGCTTTGGTGAAGAGAACGGTGTTATCGTTTTTAATGGATATGACTTTTCCGAAGACACATTCTCAAATCTTGTTAAAAGTATTGTCGAAGATACGTACAATTCTGACAAAATTTTGTCAAATTCGGATGTGCCTCATGAAATGCTGATAAAAAATTTCAAAGAAGACGTTGAGTCTGTGAGAAAAACTATTTTGGAAAAACTCGAACCTTACCCAGAACTCCTCAAAACTCTTCACGTTTTCTTTGAAAATGGTGCAAGCGTGATTAAAACATCCAAAATCATGGGAATTCACAGAAACACGTTGCTGTACAGATTGAACAAAATCAGAGATCTGACACACCTCGAACCCAGAAATTTCAAAGGTGCTGTCATACTTTATTTGGTAATTGGACAAATATCCGTCTGAAAAACTCTAACGGATAAAGGGAGGATATTCTGTGGACGCAGCGATTCCAAAGATTGTCGTTGTTATACCAGCCGCTTTGAAAGCTGTAAAAGCCGTTCGAGATCTCACCAAAGATTTTCTCATGCTTAACGGTGTGATCGACGTGGATACGTTATACGATCTCGAGCTCGTTGTGGCTGAGGCCCTGATAAACATTATCAAACATACCTACAAATTTGACATTTCCCAACTGATTTCATACACGATTGAAATGAAAAACAATTCTGTAGAAATAAAGATACAAGATTTTGGTCCTAAGGTAGATCAGAAAAATCTGAAGCCGAGAGAGCTTACCGAACCAAGGGAAGGAGGATTGGGACTTCATTTAATAAGAAGTCTTGTCGATAATTGGGAATATAGGGACGTATGTAAGGGAAATCTTCTTCTGATGAGGAGGAAAGTACTTTGATTCACGTGATCGGGGGCGGATTGGCGGGTTCAGAAATAACCTATCAATTGGCAAAAGCTGGGTACGAAGTTGTTCTGCATGAAATGCGTCCAAAAATAAAAACCGGTGTTCACAAAACGGATAAATTGGCAGAACTCGTTTGTTCAAACTCTTTAAAATCCAAAGAGTTGAAAAACGCTTCCGGCCTGTTGAAAAACGAGTTGGAAACAATTGGTTCTTTTGTACTTGAGGTTGCCAAACACAACGCCATACCTGGAGGAAAAGCACTTGTTGTGGATAGAGAAGCTTTTTCAGATGAAATAACCAAGACGATAGAATCGTTGCCAAATGTGAAGATCGTCAGAGAAGAGGTCGTTGGCATACAACCAAAAGGCAACAATAACATCTGGGTGATAGCCACGGGACCCGCAACATCACCCAAACTGTATTCATGGGTAAGAGAAAATTTTGGGGAAGGTGCCCATTTTTTCGATGCCGTTGCCCCTATCGTAAAGGCAAACACGATAGATGTCTCAAAGACTTTTTTGGCAAATAGATACGAAGAAGGTACAGATTACATCAATTGCCCTTTGAACAAAGAAGAATACATCAGATTCAGAGAAGAATTGGTTAAAGCCAAAACGTTACCAATAGAAGGTTTTGACAAAAAATTACTCTTTTCCCGTTGTCAACCCATAGAAGAGATTGCAAAGAGCGGTCTTGATTCCATGAGATTTGGACCTTTACGTCCGGTGGGCTTAAAGGATTCGAATGGAAAGAGGGCTTATGCCGTTGTACAACTCAGACGTGACAATTCTGTGGGAAGTCTTTACAACATCGTTGGTTTTCAAACAAGACTCAAATGGGGCGAGCAAGACAGGGTTTTTAGAATGATACCCGCTTTGAGGAACGCAGAAATTGTACGTTATGGAGTGATGCATGCCAACGTTTACATCGAACCCTACAAAGTAACAGATGAGTTTTTCAGGGCAAAAAAGTTTGAAAAGGGAGGCATGCTTTTCTTTGCTGGCCAAATAACAGGAGTAGAAGGATACGTGGAATCTATCGCTTCGGGACTGTACGTGTCTATGAATATATTGAGAATTTTAGAAGGCAAAACACCCATAACTTTCCCTCAAAAAAGCATGATCGGCGCTTTGATGAATTACGTGGCTCACACTCCAAACTTAAAACCCATGTACGCGAATTTTGGACTGATAGACAAAAAGAGTGTCGAAACTGTGTTCAACATGAAAAAGATGCTCTCACTTTAAGAGGAGAAGGACTAAAAAATGAGAATTAGAAATTATGTACTCTTGTGGACGATTGCAATTTTAGGAGCCATAACAGTTTTATCACTTGTGATAGGCTACAGCAACATCAAAAATGAATACAATTATCTCTTTCTCTCAGAAGTCAAAGATGCATCATCAAATATGCAAGCTGCCGTTTCAGAATTGATGAGAAATTTTTCTGGAGGCATTTACAATTACGTTCTTTTAGCCACACATGAAAATTCCGTGGAAAAAATTTTGGCAGAAATGAAAAATCAATTTGGATCTAATTGGTCCTTCATCACCATCAACAGCACCAATTACATATATCCAAACAACGTACGTGTCACAAATTTCGTTGCCAGTTCAAGGCCGTGGTATATTTCCTCACTCAGCAACCCCAATCAACTCGTTGGTAACGAATTCTATTCACCAACTTTAAACGCCACGGTTGTCACGTTAAGTATAGCTTTTAAGAGAAAAAAATCGCTTCTTGTCGGAGGTCTGATCTTTAAACAAGATCAATTCTTCAACATGATATCTTCAAAACTCAGCGGTGCCCCCTTCTTCGTGTTAAAAAATGACAAAATAGTCTATCCAACGGGTAAAAAAAGAGAAGTCACCAACATAAATCTCAAAAAAAATCTCCTCAAATTTGACGGAGAATTGTACAGAACCTACGAAGAAAATTACGATCACGTTGTAAACATGGCTGGAATACAATCGAACATGAATTACAAGCTCATGTTTTTGATTCCCACAGCTTCTCTGACCAAGAAAATAGAATCGTCTTTCTGGATGATTTTGCTCTTGTTGCTCATCGCTGATGGAGGGGCTTTTCTCGTTTTGTTTTTGATCATAGAACACATTAGAAAATCCGTCGAGAGTTTGGCAAAACTCTCTTCCAGTTTTGATGTAAGCAACACCATATTCGAACCAGATCCCCTCCTTGAAAAACAAGCTCAAAAATTCAGGGAAACCCGTACAACTTATGACAAACTCATAGATCTGTTTCAAGAACTGAACGCTCACGTTGAGGAATTGAAAGCCACAAATGAAGAATTGGAAAGTTCTTACGAAGACGTAGAAAATCTTTCGAACACACTTGCACGAGAATCCGTCGAGCTCAAAGAACTCTCCAGGGCCTCAAAACTCATTGCCCTTTCCACAAATATAAACGAAGCGGCCGAGATTTTGCTTGAAAAAATAGCCAACATTTACGACTGCGACGGTGTGAAGCTTCTCGAGATCTCAGACAAAGGACTCAAGCAGGTTAGCACTCGTGGAACACAATTTGAAACGCCAAATATGTCCCAGTTCAACGAGAAAATAGCTGTTGGAAGGAATATTTTTACATCCTGGAATGGCAAAAACTTTGCCATTGTTCCAATTCTCTTCGAATCTCAGCCGATAGCGGTCATAGTTATGATGTTTCGAAAAGCCATTCCAAATGAGCATGAAATTGAATCCATATCTAATTTTTCGGTACACTTCGCATCACTTCTTAACTCTCAAAGAATGCTCGCCAAATTGAAAAATTCTTACATCTATCTTGCCGGAAGACTTGCGGAACTCAGTGAATTGTACGACTACGAAACCGGTTCTCACGTTCACAGGGTTGGAAAATACAGTGAATTCATAGCGAAAGAATTGGGAATGTCACAAAATTTTGTCAACGACATCGGCATATACGCCATGATTCACGATATAGGAAAGTTAAAAGTTCCACGGGAAATTTTAACGAAAAATGGAACGTTGACAAAAGAAGAATTTGAAGAAATTAAAAAACACACCATATACGGTGAACAGATCCTTGGAGATGCACCTTTTTTGGAAATGGCCAGACACATTGCCCGTTCGCATCACGAGAAATTCGATGGCAGTGGTTATCCAGATGGCCTAAGAGGAACCGAGATACCCCTGGAGGCACGCATTACAGAGATTGCGGATGTTTACGACGCACTGCGTTCTCCAAGACGGTATAAAAAAGGCTTCAGCCACGAGGAAGCAATGCAAATAATCACCATCGGAGATGGCAGGGTCGAACCAAGCCACTTCGATCCAGATGTCCTCAACATATTCAAAAAATATCATCTTGAGTTTTCCAGAATATACGAATTTCTAACGGAGGAAGATAACACATGAAATCTTTCCCAGAAAATATAGAAAATGTAAAAAAAAGAGTTGAAAAACTCAGAAGGGAGATCGAGTATCACAACTATCGTTATTACACCCTCAACGATCCAGTCATAACGGATTATGAATACGACATGCTTTTAAAAGAACTCATAGATCTCGAAAAGAAATATCCACAATTCGCATCAAAAACCTCACCCACCCAAAGAATCGGCGCCAAAATTCTTGACAGTTTTCAAAGTGTGAGACACCCTTTTTTCATGTACAGTCTTGACAACGCTTATTCAATGAACGAAATACTTGAGTACGACAGAAAAATTAGGAGAATTTTAAACACTTCCAATGATTCAAATCTTGAATACGTCTGTGAATTGAAAATCGACGGCCTTTCTATAAGGCTAAGATACGAAAAGGGAGAGTTAGCCCTAGCTGCCACAAGAGGTGACGGGAGAGTGGGTGAGGATGTCACGGAAAATGTGAAAACCATTCGGACGATCCCACTGATACTTCAAAAACCTGTAGATGTGGATGTGCGCGGAGAAATTTACATGCCATATGAAGAGTTTAAAAGACTGAATTCCGTAAGACAACAGCAAGAGCTCCCACTTTTCGCCAATCCACGCAACGCCGCCGCTGGAACTCTTCGACAACTCGATACCACGGAAGTTGCCAAAAGACACCTCGATTCATTCATATATTCTCTGGAGTTTCCAGAAAGACACGATGTAAAGACTCAATGGGAAGCTTTGAATTACATGCACGAGTTGGGATTTAAAGTAAACAGAGAATCAAAGCTCGTTCACGATTTTGAAGAGATGAAAGACTACTTCGATCGATATGAAAAATTGAGAGATTCTTTAAGCTACCCAATTGATGGTGTGGTTATAAAAGTCAACGATTTTGCCATTCAAGCTTCACTTGGCTTTACAGCTAAATCACCACGTTGGGCAATAGCTTACAAATTTCCAGCCGAACAAGTTCGCACTCGAATAACGGACGTTACGATCCAGGTTGGAAGAACCGGGACACTCACACCGGTTGCCCATCTTGAACCGGTAAAACTGGCTGGAACAACTGTAAAGCGGGCTTCTCTCCACAACTTTGATTACGTTAAAGAACGTGACATCCGTATAGGTGATATCGTGCTTGTCGAAAAAGCTGGAGAGATCATACCCCAGGTGATCAAACCTATAAAATCAGAGCGTAAAGGAACTGAACGGCCAATTGAAATCCCAAAATCATGTCCGGTTTGCCATGGTAAAGTTGGAAAATTAGACGAAAAAGATGTGGCTATAAGATGTCTCAACCCTTATTGTCCAGCAAAGCTGGAAGGTTGGATAGAACATTTCGCATCCAGAAAAGCCATGGATATAAGAGGGCTCGGAAACAAGTTGGTTTCAAAGCTTGTAAAAAAGGGAATTTTAAAAGATCCAGGCGATGTGTACGAGCTTGACGTTGAGACTCTTTCAAAGATAGAAAAAATGGGAGAAAAATCTGCAAAAAATCTTTTAGATCAAATAGAGCGCTCCAAAAAAGCGACGTTTAGCAAAGTGATCAACGCTTTGGGAATACCAATGGTGGGAGAAGGAACTGCACGATTACTCGGAGAAAGATTTCACGACATATCCGAGTTGCTTAACGCGAGCGAAGAACAGTTAATGCAAATAGAAGGCATAGGAGAAAAAGTGGCAAAATCCATAGTTGAATTCTTTTCCCTACCGC
The DNA here is from genome assembly GCA_015486145.1 of Mesoaciditogaceae bacterium. GTDB lineage: Bacteria > Thermotogota > Thermotogae > Mesoaciditogales > Mesoaciditogaceae > WFSH01. Next base: position 1,164 of record WFSH01000010.1, on the reverse strand, counting down.
AAACTAAGCGCATGATCGACAAACTAATTTCACACGGCGTAACTTGCTCAAAAGAAAGCTCGGACCTCAACAATCCCAAACCGTTAAAAGATTTACGATTTGTGATAACGGGCACCCTTTCACGCCCAAGAGATGAAATCAAAGAACGCCTCGTCGAGCTCGGAGCAGTCGTCACCAACACAGTTTCTTCGAAGACGAATTACATCATCGTTGGTGAAAATCCCGGTAACAAACTTACAAAGGCAAATAACTTGGGCATTAAAACACTTGATGAAAGCGAGCTTGAAAAGCTCATATCTGAACTGTCAAGCAAAAACCTTCAAACGTGACGCCTTGTTAAAACCTGATTCAGGAAAATACTATCTCATAAGAAAGATCCGCCGCCTTTTTAAGCATAGCTGAGGCACTACAATACTTGTTTTGCGAAAGTTCGACGGCCTTTTGTGCCTTTTTTCTATCTACATCCCCTTTAAAGATGTACTTGAGATGTAGTTTTGTGTAAACTTTGGGATGTTCTGGAGCTTTCTCATATTCGACTTCAACCCTGAAACTTTCAGGACGAATTTTCATTCTTGAAAGTATGGACACAACATCCATAGCCGTACAACCAGCTAAGGATACCAGCATGAGTTCCATGGGTCTGGCAGCTCTATCCTTTCCCCCGCTTCTTGGTGAGGAATCTATTTCCACCTCATGCCCAGAAGGAGTGTAAGCGACAAAATTCATGGCATCTTTCCATTCTAATTTGAGACTCATTTTTTTACCTCCCGTTATTGTACACCAACCCTGTATAGGTATTCATATTGCTAAAATTATACCATACCTAAATACTCAACTTCCAAATGGTGTGCATATATAAAATTGAAGAATTTCGGTTCTCTTCATTTTTGTGTGGGTAAAACATGACAATTCTCTATTCTGTTCTCGTAAGTTTGATCAAAGTCATTCAAAAATGCCTTGTTATCAAGTAAAAAGAACAAGCATCCTCGAAGTACTGCCAGAACATATGAGATCATTGTTTTTTTGATTTCGTAGGGGCAATCCATGAATTGCCCGTACAAAAGGCTGCTGAATTATCCACGTTGTCATCTTGAAAGTTCCGAGAGAACTATTCAGGATCTCTTCAAAACGAGATTCCGGCTCGGTGGCCGGAATGACCATTTT
>WFSH01000009.1 GCA_015486145.1 Mesoaciditogaceae bacterium | reverse complement strand
GTTGTAGGGCAATTCATGAATTGCCTCTACTTTTGATCCGTAATGAACCGTAAAGTGCCAAAATCAATCCTTCTTAAGAAAAACGGTGACAAAGCTATTTTTATAAGAAGTCTACCCTCGCTTACGTGGGAAAAGCGAGGCTAATCGACAACGAAATAGTGGAACCTTGAAATCAATTCAATCGCCGCGAATTTTCAGGGGGCTTGTTCCGGCTAAATGCCGGAATTTTTAGTCTCTCTTAAATTGATTTTGGATACCCGCATTCTTACGCCCCCTCATACCCTATGAACTGAATCTTAACCCTTTAGAATGGAAATGAACTCATCAAAGGATATTCCCATATCGTTTAGTATTCCGTTAAGAGTTTTTAGCTTCAAAACAGTTTTTCCATGCAAAGGAACCACCACACGTTTTTTGGAGTGAGATTCATAATAAATCGCATGACTTCCACTTTGTCTATCAAGAATGTAATTGAGCTTATGTAAAACTTTTACGATATCACGAGAAGTTATGTTTTTGAAAGAAGGACTCAAACTTCCACCTCAATGTTATCTTCTTCAACATCTTGTGGAATGGGTTCTCCATGATCTTTCAAGGATTCTATATACAGTTTTATCGCATCTTGTAAATTATTCAAAGCTTCTTTTTTCGTTTCACCTTGAACATGACAACCTGGCAAAGCTGGGCACCAAGCATGATATCCACCATCCGCTTCTTTTTCGGTAAGAATCCTGTATTTAATTCTCATTTTTTCAACACCTCAATTCACAAAACCTTCATTTCCATTTTAACACAGCCTATGTACAAGCCTACAATAATCTGACAAATATTTGAGGTTGTGATACACTATATGTAGAAGATGACATAGAGGAGGAGAACATGAGAAATTTTTGCGTGGTAGTTGGGGCTGGTCTTGCTGGAGCCACCGCTGCAAGGATTTTGGCGGAAGCTGGTGAGCGCGTTTTGGTGGTGGAGAAGTTACAACATGTTGCTGGCCATGCTTATGACGAATTCAACGATGACGGAATGTTGATTCATATTTACGGGCCTCACATATTCCACACCAACAATTCGAACGTTTTCAAGTTTCTGAGCAGATTCACAGAATGGCACTTTTATCAGCATAAGGTGTTGAGTTACGTGGACGGTATGCTTGTTCCTTTTCCCATAAATCGCGATACGATTTCTCAGCTTTTTGGATTGAAAATTTCGACAAATGATGTGGAAAAATTTTTGAGGAGAGAGGTTGAAAACTCTGAATTTAAAAAGCCACCGGAAAATTTTGAAGATGTTATCATCTCTCAAATTGGACGAAGACTGTACGAAAAGTTCTTCATGAATTACACGCGGAAGCAATGGAACAGAGAACCAAAAGAACTTTCGGCTGAAGTTGCAAAAAGGATTCCGATACGCTCAAATAGAGATGGTAGGTATTTCTCGGATCGATACCAGGGACTTCCCAAATTCGGATACACAAAGATGATCGAAAAAATGCTCGATCATTCGCAAATATCGGTTCTTACCAACTGTGACTATTTTGAAATTGCCGAAGAATTAAAGGCAAAATTAGTCGTGTACACTGGTCCACTTGACGAGTACTTTAAAAACGTGTACGGAAAACTTGAATACAGATCGTTAAAATTTGTCTTTGAGACTTATGAAAGAGAATACTACCAACCTGTGGGGGTTGTGAACTATCCCAACGATTACGATTGGACAAGGATTACAGAGTTTAAACATCTGACTGGTCAGAAATCTGATAAAACAACAATATGTTATGAATATCCACTTGAGCAAGGGGAACCTTATTACGTCGTTATGTCTGAAAAAAACATGTATAAACGTGAGCAGTACATGAAAGAAATATTGAAATTGGAAAAAACGAAAGAATTTTTGTTTATAGGAAGGCTTGCGGAATACAAATATTACAACATGGATCAGGTAGTGGCCCGTGCTTTGGAAAAAATTTCTGGATGGTTAAAGGGGGTTTGAACGTATGGAAACGATATTTTTGAAAAATGAAGGACAAGAGATCTTTGGCGTTGTTCACAATGTTGGTTTAGACACACCGGTAGTCGTCATGTTTCATGGCTTCACAGGCAATCACATAGAATCACACTTCATATTTGCAAAATTATCAAGAGCACTTGAAAAAGCAGGCATATCGTCCGTGAGATTTGATTTTCGTGGTTCTGGAGACAGTGAGGGAACTTTTGAGGAAATGACACTTAGATCTGAGGTTTCAGATGCGAGGGTAATGGTGAATTATGCCCGAGACAAATTTAAGGGAAATTTGGGAATTTTAGGGTTGTCAATGGGGGGCACGGTGGCGCTACTCACCGCTCCCGATCTCAATCCAGACGCTCTGGTTCTCTGGGCACCGGCGGCTAAAAACAGAGAAGTGTTCACAAGTGGAGGAATGCCTCAACAAATCGAGAAAGGAAAATACATCGACGTGGGAGGCATTCAAATATCCGGCGCATTCGTAAGTGATATCCTCACGATGAATGCTTTTGAAAGTGCGAAACATTATTCAGGACCTGTTTTGATACTGCACGGCACTTCAGATTCCACGGTTCCATTTAAGCACAGTCAAGATCTCGTTAAAGAATTTGACCAAGCCACGCTTGTGCCTGTAGAAGGGGCAGATCATGTCTTTCCATCGGTTCAATGGTCGTCTTTTGTCATAGAAAAAACCGTGAGCTTTTTTGCCGAGAATTTGCTGTGAACTGTAATTGTTAACCGATTCATTGTTGACATCGCACAGGTACTCGTGTATAATGCCTCTGGAAGCCGGAGGTGGAGTATGCATTCTCGTTTGTCTTGTTCTGATTTGAAACGACGTTTTTTGCCCTGTATAAGCGGGGCGGGGAAGGTTTTCTCCTTTTTTTGAATTTCAAGGACGCTTAGGCGTCCTTTTATTTTGCCAAAACGGAGGTGACTCAATGCGTAAACTGCTTGAAGAAAATGAAATCACTTTGATCACGGAGAGAATGTTTCACGAGTTAATCGAGAAACTGAATGGGCAAAGTCCGGTTCTTATAGGCATACGGACGAGAGGGGTGCACCTTGCCAAAAGATTTTTAAAATTTTTCAAAGGAAAGGATGTATTTTGCGATTTTGGCACCGTGGATATCACCTTCCATCGTGACGACGCGGCGTTGGCTCTCAGGGTTCCAAAGGTAAAAGGTACACAGATGAATGTAAACGTGAACGATCGGGTGATTGTGTTGTTCGATGATGTGATACACACGGGTAGAACGATAAGGGCTGCCATAGAGGAGATTATGGATTTCGGTCGTCCAAGCAAGATCATTTTGGCCGTGTTGGTAGATAGGAACAGGCGTGAGTTACCGATACAGCCGGACATACTTGGAAAGTTTATTCCAACACGCAAAGACGAAAGGATTTACGTGAAATTCCGGGAGTGCGATGGGGAAGAAGGCGTGTTTGTTGACGTTGATAATGTTCATAGCTCTGAAATTAAAGGAGGAAGAGGAAAATGAGCATCGCGGGAAAGGATATCTTTGATGTGGACGTTTTAACCCCCGAAGAAGTAATACTAATTTTCGAAACGGCAAAAGAATTCAAAGAAGTACTCAAAAGACCCATAAAGAAGGTACCCGCACTTCGCGGAAAAACGGTGTGTACCCTCTTCTTTGAACCCTCCACACGTACAAGAATGTCATTTGAAGTGGCGGCAAAGAGACTAAACGCAGATGTGGTGAATTTTTCCACTTCGACAAGCTCGTTGAAAAAAGGTGAATCTTTCAAAGACACGATTAAAACTTTAGATGCCATGGGTATAGATCTTTACGTGATAAGACACAAGGAACCTGGCAGTCCAATGATGTTAAAGAAATACACGGATGCCGTGGTTATAAATGCCGGGGATGGTGTCAGAGCGCATCCCACACAAGCAATTTTAGACGGGTACACAATGTGGGAAAAATTTGGAACTTTGAAAGATTTGAACGTGACGATTGTTGGTGACATTCTTCACAGTAGAGTGGCAAGATCTGATGTTAAGCTTTTAAAAATGATGGGAGCAAACGTGACATTTTGTGGTCCGAAAACCATGATGCCTCTTGGGGTAGAGAATTACGGTGTAAAGGTTTCTCACAATGTGAAAGAAGCGGTGAAAAACGCCGATGTAATTATGGGATTGAGAATGCAACTTGAACGTCAGTCTGGTGGATTTTTCTCCACCTTGGATGAGTACAACGAATTTTACGGTATCACAACTGAAATGATGGAACTTGCCAATCCCACTGCGATTTTTATGCATCCTGGCCCCATGAACAGAGGAGTGGAAGTCATCACAAAGGTCGCAGATTCCAAGTTCTCTAAGGTAGAGGAACAGGTTACAAACGGTGTGGCAACAAGGATGGCCTTGCTTTATCTTACTTTGGGAGGTAACGGTGATGGTAAAAATTAAAAGCTCTAAGATATTCGATGGTGAGAGATTTTCAGAGAAGACCGTTTTACTTGTGGAAAGCGCTTCTTCAAAGGCAGAGCAGGAGATCGATCTAAACGAACTTTGGGTGTTGCCTGGACTGATCGACACCCATGCCCATCTAAGGGATCCCGGCCAAATTTGGCGCGAAGATGTGTTTTCCGGAACGCGAGCGGCTGCCCATGGTGGAATAACAACCGTTTTTTCAATGCCCAACACGACACCGGCAATAGATACGGAGCAGTCTGTGGAATATCTGTCATCACGCGCTAAAAGGTCGGGCATCAACGTCAGAATTGTAGGTGCGATTACCAAAGGAAGGGAGGGAAAAGAACTGGCTGAAATGGGAAGAATGGCACGGGCAGGTGTTGTGGGATTTTCTGATGACGGAAATTTCTTGCTCGATTCATCTCTCGCACGTCATGCCATGGAATACGCGTCAGAACTTGGACTTCCGATCATCTCGCACTGTGAAGAGCCTTATTTAAAGGGCGGGCACATGAGAGAAGGATGGTATTCCACGCTTTACGGTGTTGATGGCATTCCACCTGCTGCAGAATCGATCGCCGTGGCTCGAGAGATAGAACTTTCTTACCTTACGAAGGCACACGTTCACATTGCCCATGTTTCAACCCAAAGGAGCGTGAAACTCATAAGGCAGGCAAAAAAAGATGGAATTAATGTGACGTGCGATGTGTGTGTGCATCATTTGCTCTTTCGAGACGAAGACCTTGCTGATTATGACACATCGAAAAAGATAAATCCGCCGCTACCGACGCACGAAGATCAAACTGAACTTTACGTCGGATTGGAAGATGGTACTGTAGATGCCATTATTTCCGATCATGCCCCTTATGCCGTTCATGAAAAGGAAGTTGAGTTTCAAACGGCACCTTTTGGCATAATTGGGTTTGAAACCCTTCTGGATGAGTTGTTGATGGTATCAGAGAGGGGATTGCCAATCGAACTGTTACTCTCGAAAGTCACAAGTGCCCCTGCAAAACTTTACGGAATTGAGGGAGGTATAATAACCGAAACACCTTTGTCTGACTTAACGATCTTCGATCCAAATGCCGAATGGTTAGTTTCAGATGAAACTCTGTTCTCAAAATCGCGCAACACCCCATTCTTTGGAAAATCTCTGAAGGGAAAAATTTTGGCAACTTTTTCAAGGGGAAAAAAGGTCTACGGTGATCCCAAATGGAATGTGATGTGAAAGATCTTACATACTCCAAAGATGATGAATTTCTACTCGTGACAATATCTTATGATGGAGAGGCATACCCCGGACAATTTTTCATGGTTAAAACACCTGTCGGACCGTATGTGCCAAGGCCTTTCAGTGCTTATGATTTAAAAAAAGGGGAGTTGATCTTTCTCATAAAAACTGGAGGGGAACTTGAACGTTTTTTAAAAAATTCCCACAAAGTGTTGATTAACGGTCCTTTTGGTAATCCAATGCCAATTTTGAATCACCCTTTACTTTTGGCAGGTGGTGCTGGATACGCGCCTATACATTTTTATGCGAAAAGGTACGACTTTTCGGAAATGGTAGTTGGTGCTCGAAACGAAAGTTTCTTTGAATTGGTTGATGTTCCAAATAAGTCCGTGATCACACTTGAGCCCACCACCGTGCTTGACGTGGCAAAACTTTCACCTTTGAAAAATGTGATCGCATGTGGCCCAATGCCAATGATGAGAAAAACCGCAAAGATTTTTAAAGACAGAAATCTTTATTTGGTTATGGAAGAAAAGATGGGCTGTGG
>WFSH01000008.1 GCA_015486145.1 Mesoaciditogaceae bacterium | reverse complement strand
TTAGATTCGCTTTCTCGGCACATCCTGTGCCTCTCATCGCAGCTATCGCTTTGGTCGTGAAAGCAAGAGTACATTGCACACTGTGCAATCTTGCTCTGTTCTTTCACATCTTGTATGGCGTCTTCATATGTTTTGACGAAGGCTTCAAGGGATGGTAAAAATGAAAAAACAATGAGCTCATATGTCCTGACAGTACTTCGAGGATGCTTGTTCTTTTACTTGATGACAAGGAGTTTTTGAATGACTTTGTCCAAACTTACAAGAACGGAATAGAGATTCGTCATGTTTTACCCACACAAAAATGAAAAGAACCAAAGTATTTTCTTACATTGTGGTATATAATAGGACTGTAAAGAAGAAATGGGTGAAAACATGGAACAAGTTGTGAAAGCCAAGAAACTGAAAAAGATTTTTGGAAGCATCAGTGCGGTTAAATCTGTGAGCTTTCATGTAAATGCCGGTGAAATATACGGCTTTTTAGGTCCAAATGGTGCTGGGAAAACGACCACACTTCGTATGCTGACAGGTGTCTTGAAACCAACGGATGGCGAAGTAGAAATTCACGGAATGGATGTGTTTAAAAAACCGATAGCCGTCAAATCCATCATCGGTGTGGTTCCAGACGAACCCAAGCTCTATGATAATTTAACCGGCCGTGAATTTCTTGAGTTCGTGGGTTCCGTTTTTTCCATGAGAAAATCCGACTTGAACAAGAGAGTTTCAGAACTTTCTGAAGCTTTTGAGGTTAATTTTCTCAGCAAGTTCATAGGTGATTATTCTCATGGGATGAGACAAAAACTCATGTTAATATCGGTCCTAATGAGAAAACCAAAAGTGCTTTTTTTGGATGAACCGACGGTGGGTTTAGACGCAAAAAGTGCCAAAATACTCAAATTACTTTTGAGGAAATACACTCACGAGGGAGTTGGAGTTTTCATGACCACTCACGTTTTAGAAATCGCGGAAAAAATGTGCGATAGAATCGGAATAATAAACGAAGGTGAACTCGTGGTTGAAGGTACTCTCAAGGAATTAAGGAATTATTCGGGAAAGGAATCGTTGGAGGACATATTTCTCAAACTTACAGGTGGAGATGAAATAAAGGAGATCGTTGACAGTTTATGACGATCACAAAAGAACTGTGGATACTTTTAAAATACAAACTTTTGATGTGGGGAAATATTCCAAAGAGACGTGGAAAGCGTTCGATGCCCAAGTGGGTTTACGCTCTTATCATATTGATTGTGTTCGTTTCCTTTGGGGTTCCGGGATATTTTTTAATGTTGAACGTCTTTACAAACTATGCAAAAATCTCTCTGAATAGCATAACGCTTGCCGATCTCTTCTTGGAAATATCGCTTTTAGGTATCCTGGGATTGGTTATCTTGATCGACACTCCCGCCATAAGTTTGAACGTTTTTATGAGCGATGATTTGGAATACCTCTTAACGTTACCGTTGTCACAAACAGCAATTTTCTATTCGAAAATGATCGAGTCAATAGTTGAGGGCACTTTCCCGGCCTTGTTCTTTATACCTCTGTTGTTGGCTTATGGAAATGCCATTGGGATGACGTGGTACGCACTTGTCTTTGCCTTTGTAATGTACATTTTCTACGTGTTATTCTGTTCCGGGATTTCAGGTTTGCTCTCTTTGATCGTCTCAAAGTTCGCTTCAAAATCTGGGATGCGTCGATTTATGATGCTCAGTAGCATGGCAACCATGGCACTGGCTTATTTCACAATGAATATTGTCAATATGCCGTCTTTCAATTCTCAAAATATGCAAAGTGCCTTAAATGCGTACGTCGCCAAGTTGAACTTTTTTCTCTGGCCGTCCACTTGGTTTTTGTCTTCAGTGAAGGGAAATTTGATCGGAGCATTTGTTTTGGTTAGCGTATCCTTGGGTGTATTTGCACTCTCTTATTATATGGCTTCCAAAAATGTACTCTTGGGATTCTCAAATGTAACCAGTGCAGCCCGTAAATTGGAAAAAACTGGAAAGTATCAAACTCACGGGAGTTTCGGAGCTTTAATTATAAAAGAATTTAGATCTTTTAGGAGAGAGCCTTCCATCATGTTCTTTTTAGTGTATCCAGCTGTTTTCCCTGTGTTTATCATATTGTTGAACAACCACAGAAATTTGGGAACGTTGATGATGGGAGAACTTACTGGCATTTTTATGGCATCAATGTATATAATATATGCTATGGCATCGTTGGTTTCTATAGACGTGAAAGTCGGCTGGATATTGAAAACAATGCCAATCGGTGAAACTTCTCCTCTTTGGGCAAAAGCTTTGGTGGTAAGTGGATCGTTTTTAATCGTGATAACAGCTATGTTCTCGATTTTTTCGGTGTTCTTTGGAGGTTTTTTGACGACAATTCTCATTGCCGTTTTATCCATTCCGATTTTTTTACTTTTATCTTTTTTTGGAGTTTACGCGGTTACCAAATGGCCCAACCCTTCTGGTGGCGCCAAAAGGGCTTTAAACACCACTGGAAGCTTGATCAGCATGCCCATGGGATTTGTTGGCGCGCTCGTCGTGGGAATGCAGTCGTTTTATCTCTTGAACGGTGGAAGAATTTGGCATTTTTCTTTTCTCCTTTCGACATTTTTGTTTATGGTACTGCCTATTGCAACAGAAATTGTGCTTACGGTGTCCGTAAAGCACTTGATATCGAAAATAGATTGGAGTGAGCCATTTGAAAATAGAGTTTCATGAGAAGGAAAATTACACAATTGCAAACTTGGAAGGGGAACTTGATATAGAAAGTTCTGGCAATTTTAAAGATGAGGCCGAAAATAAAATTTCAAATGGATGTGCAAACTTGATCGTTGATTTGAGCAAAGTGGCCTACGTGGATAGTTCTGGCTTGGGCAGTCTCATAGCCTTACAAAAAGATGCACGACTAAATGGAGGAGGGCTTGCAATAGTTGGCGCGAGTGAACAAATACGTAGAACGATGGAGATAACTCAGCTCGATAAACTTTTTGAATTCTACGATACTGTGGAGGAGGCATTGAATGAAAATAGCAATTGGAAGTGATCACGCGGGTTTTGAACTCAAGGAACATATAAGAAAGTACCTTGAATCGAAAGGATTCGAAGTGATCGACGAAGGCACGAATTCGACAAAGTCTGTAGATTACCCCGTTTTTGCGAAAAAGGTGGCCGAAGATGTGGTGAGCGAAAAAGTGCAATATGGGATTCTCATGTGCGGGACAGGGCTTGGAATGTCCATAGCTGCCAATAAGATCAAAGGTGCTTACGCAGCGCTTTGCTTGTATCCAACAATGGCTAAATACGCTCGTCATCACAATAACGCCAACATACTTGTCATGGCTGGCCGACTCATGGGTCCCATGATCGCTGAAGAGACAGTTGACGTTTTTCTTTCGACAGATTTTGAAGGTGGAAGGCATGAACGAAGGACAAATGAGATAAAGGAGTTAGAAAATTGATAAGGTTCATTGGGATAGATCTTGACGGCACTCTTTTGGATTCTCAAAAACAAATTTCAAAGGCGAATTTTGAAGCCATATGTGAAATGGAACGTAATCACATCATGGTCACATTTTTTACCGGGAGAGCATGGATAGCCGCAAAAGATTATCTTTCCTCCATTTCTTACGATATTCCCGGCGTTTTTCAAAATGGTGCGTACATAGCAACCGTAAAGAGTCATCAGGTTCTGAGAAAGATTGTTCTCGATCACAAAACAGCTGTTAATATCATAAACGAGTCAAGAAAACGTGGTCTCTTTTTCGTTTTGTTCACGAATTTCACGGATTTTCCGGATATGCTGGTCGAAACAGATTTTCCACAGAACTCAAGATATTTGCCCTATTTCAACAGAAACTCTTACAGGATTTTTAAAGTTAAAGATGCAACGAAATGTGTTGGAGAATATGTGAGCGAAATCGCCGTTGTTGGCCCTGTTGAAACCATAAGGGAGATGAATTCAAATCTCGAACTTTCTAACGCCACCGTCGTTTTAAACACACTTTTGGATGATGAAGGATTTGTGGAATTCTTTGGCCCAGGATGTGGAAAAGAGAAAGCAATGGACTTCCTTCTTGAACGATTCAACATTGGGCGTGAAGAAACGGC
>WFSH01000007.1 GCA_015486145.1 Mesoaciditogaceae bacterium | reverse complement strand
TGATCGTGTACCCAGAGGGGGTCTTCTATCAAAAACTCAAACCCCAAGATGCCAAAGAGATAGTGGAAGAACATCTTTTAAAGGGAAGACCTGTACAAAGATTGCTTTACAAAGGTCCCACAGGTGAGATCAAGCCGAGAGCCAAAGAGGAGCTTCCATTCTTCAAAAGGCAAGTCAAAGTGGCAACTCGGAATCTCGGTGTAATAGATCCCGCTAATATAGAAGAATATATAGCAAACGATGGATATTTTGCACTTGACAAGGTTCTTCATATGAGCCCTGAGGAAGTCATTGAAGAGATAAAAAGAAGTGGGTTGAGAGGAAGGGGTGGTGCTGGATTTCCAACAGGTTTAAAGTGGGAATTCACCAGAAAATCTCAATCCGACGAAAAGTACGTCATTTGTAATGCGGACGAAGGAGATCCCGGTGCTTTCATGGATCGTTCCGTACTCGAAGGGGATCCTCACAGCGTTTTGGAGGGAATGGAGATCGCTGGATATGCCATCGGTGCCCAACGTGGATATATCTACGTGAGAGCTGAGTATCCGTTGGCAATTGAGAGGCTGGGAATAGCCATATCTCAAGCTCACGAATATGGATTCTTGGGGGATCACATTTTCGGAACGGACTTTTCGTTTGACATTGAACTGAAGATAGGCGCTGGTGCTTTCGTTTGCGGAGAGGAGACGGCCCTTATCCAATCTGTTGAAGGAAAGCGTGGTCAGCCCGTTCAAAAACCGCCCTTCCCAGCTCAAAAAGGGGTGTGGTCTAAGCCTACAGTGATAAACAACGTGGAAACACTTGCAAATGTTCCCGTGATCATAAACAAAGGGGCCGAATGGTTTGCATCTATGGGAACCGAAAAATCCAAGGGTACCAAAGTTTTTGCATTGGCAGGAAAAATCAACAACGCTGGACTTGTTGAGGTTCCAATGGGCACCACTCTGAGGGAGCTCATTTTTGATATAGGGGGTGGCATACCGAACGGAAAAAAATTCAAAGCGGTGCAGACCGGTGGACCTTCCGGGGGATGCATACCTGCCAAATATCTCGACACACCGGTTGACTATGAATCACTTACAGAGCTGGGTACCATAATGGGATCCGGTGGCATGGTAGTTATGGATGAGGACACCTGTATGGTGGATATAGCAAGATTTTTCTTACAATTTACCGCTGATGAATCTTGTGGAAAGTGTACCCCTTGTCGTGAAGGCACGAGAAAAATGTTGGAAATACTTGACAGGATTGTTGATGGGGAAGGTGAAATGGAAGATATAGATCGCCTTGAAACTCTCGCAAAGACTATAAAGGATACGGCACTCTGCGGACTTGGACAAACTGCTCCGAACCCCGTGCTTTCCACTTTGAGGTATTTTCGTGAAGAATACGAAGCCCACATCAAGGACAAAAGATGTCCTGCCAAGTCGTGCAAAGCTCTCATAGCCTACACGATAGATCCAAACAAATGTGTTGGCTGTACGGCTTGTGCACGTGCATGTCCGGTAAATGCCATAATGGGCGAGGTTAAAAAAGTTCATGAGATAAATCAAGATGATTGTATTAAGTGTGGAAGCTGTTACGAAGTTTGCCGTTTTGATGCGGTTAAAAAAGTCGATGCGGTTGATCTGATCACCAACTCATAGTTTTTGATAAAACGGGGCTTCTCGCCCCTTCTTATCTTTTGATCGCAAACAACGCATCCTTTCCGTTGAACATTACAAAGTCGTTTGTTATGCTTAAATACACGTTTTTTTCGTGTATTCTGGCGAGAAATTGGTTGAGTTTTTTGGGCATGATGGAAACTCGCACGTGATCGTTACTTTTTATGGGTTGAACGTATTCGTACGCTGACGATTGCGAAAGCACACCCATTCTAAGGCGATCTGAAAGTTCAAAATAACCTCTTCCGTTGTTTTGCCTTTGAAATTTTGCACACAGAGCACTGGCAGTTTTTAGCATTTTTGTTGAAAGTAGAATGTCACCGTTTTGAATCTCTAAAAATTTTTCAAGACTGTCCATATCTTCACTTGCTTCTAAAGTGCAAATGCCGATAACTCCATCGCTGAACTTCAAACCTATTGTTGACTCTGAAACCCCCAACTTCAATTTTTCGTTTTGAATGATATCGAGAGTCTTCACGAGATGGCGGGCAGTTTCGTATGGGATTTCAGCCAGGAACGGATCCATATCGAGTTTCATAGATGCTGCCGATATGTGACCGTATTCTTCACAAAGTGCAAAAAACTTTCCTTCTATGGCTCCGAGAAGTATATTTTGACCGGCGCGTGATATTATACTTCCAATGTCGATAACGTGGAGAAATTCCGATGATCTTGTTTCCACTTTTGGTACGAAAGTGCCACGTCTCTTGGGATTTCTTGAAAAAGGATGAAGAACGGAAAGATACTCTGCACCTTTGAAAAATTCCAATTTTTCCCCGAAATGTATTTCCACATCTTCTGGATTTGCGTTTCGTGATATCAATTTGATGTTATCAAGTGGTGCAACGTAAAAGGATTCAAAACTCTCATCCACGTTTCCAAGTTCTACGTCTATCGTTAGACATCCGTCCGTTGCGTAAGCCCTTAAAGTGGATAATCTGGCGTAAAAATAAACACGTCTGTTTATCGGTTCTACCGTACCAACAGCTCGATCAAACAAGTTGACAAATTTGAGGAAATGGTCTTGCTTAATCCTTGCTTTCGCCAACACGCTCACGATCCCTGAGGGCTATGGGTATCACGATCGCCGCTATCACCAACGACAAAGGCCAGGAGCCAAAACGTTCATAAGTCAAAAATGCCACCGAAGCCGATACCAATCCCCAGCCTAAAATTCTAAAGAGAAGACTCCACAACTTATCTGAAAGTGTGAAGAGCAACGACGCACCACCCAAAAGGTAAATGAACTTGAAGATCTCATGTGTTGGAATACCTTTCAACCAGTAAAGAAGAGAAATCAAGTAAAGAAAGAAGAGGTTAAGCTCGGCCGTTTTAAAATGTTTCTCCTTGTGAAAAACATGAACAACCACAGCGATCACCGAAAAGTAAAGTGCGATCAACCACCCAGTTTTCAAAACTATCACTGAAAAATAAAGAAAAACAGCGGCAAACGCGGCAGAAAGTATCATGGCTATCACACGTTGAATCGGATGTTAACTATGTCTCCGTCTTCAACTATTGAATCCTTTCCTTCAAGTCTTAGGAGGCCATTGGCTTTTATCTCTTTCATGGAACCAATTTTTTCCATATCGGAAAATTTGACCACTTCGGCTCTTATGAAACCACGCTCGATGTCAGTATGAATTTTCCCGGCAGCTTTTTTGAAATTTGTTCCCTTTTTGATCGTCCACGCTTTTACCTCATCTTCTCCAACTGTGAAAAAAGAGATCAATCCCAAGGCGGAATAAACAACCTTTGCAAGCCGTTCTATACCGCTTTCTTTGAGTCCAAGATCTTTAAGAAATTCTTCTCGTTCAGATTCATCCAACTCGTTGATTTCCATTTCTAATTTTCCACACACGTCCATCATGGCAATTGAGTTATCCTTCGCCAACTTTTCCAAGTTATCTCGACCGTCATAATTGTGAGATTTAAAAGAATCCTCGTCAAGATTGACGGCAATGATCGACTCTTTCATGGTGAAAAAACCAAAGGGACTCAGCGCGTGCTTTTCATCTTCTGACAATTCGACCAATTTCACAAATTTTTCCTCATTGAGTGCCTTTTCACATTTTTCAAGCGCCTGAAGTTGCTGAGTTTCCGTTTGGGAAAGCTTTCGTTTGGCATCTTTCAATTTTTGAATGTTCGTTTCAGCAATGTCTAAATCTCGTATTAACAGTTCTTCGTAGAGATATTCCGCTTCTTTGGCTGCATTTTCAAAATACCGGGGCACAGACTCGTCTTTGAATCCCCTAATAACCCAAAGTAATGCGTCAACGTTTTGTATCTTTCCAAGAATTTGGCTTTTCTCCTTACGTGGAAGCTCTGGAGATAGTCCTGGAAGATCGACGAATTCTATGGTCGCGTAAGTTGTCTTTTTAGGATTGTACATTTTTGAGAGGTAATCGACACGCCTGTCGTGTATTTTAGCCACACCCACTGGCTCGTTTATCTCTCCCACCAACAATTTAAAAACGGTCGTTTTTCCAGAATAAGGGGCTCCGTATATGCCTATTTTCAAAATACCACCTTCCTCATTTGCTTTTGAACTCGATGAGTTCAAAATAATTTCCACGCGAGTTGTCTTTTGGAATTTCTATCACCCGTATTTTCATCGTGCCACTACGTTGTTTAATGACCAAGATGTTTCCAACTTTCACGTCATAGGAGGGTTTCAACGCGCGCCCGTCTTTGGTGATTCCTCCAAGTTCGGCGATCTTTTGAGCTACGCTTCTCCGTTTAATTATACCCGATACTTTCAAAAATTTATCCAATCTCAAAGACGCCACGCTCCCTCAAAAAATCCTCAACTTCTTTTTTGGAAGGAAACGAAGCCCCAGCTCCCTTTTTGGTGACGGATATAGCCGATGCGGCCATCGCGAATTCGCAGGCATCTTTCAACTTCATCTTTTGGGATAATCCCACTCCCAGTGCAGCGTTGAAACAATCACCAGCCCCTGTGGTATCGATGGCTTTAACTTTGAAAGCCTCGAGATGAATGAGCTTGTGCTCCTCCCTAAAGTACACTCCGTTGACACCAGCTTTCACTATTACTCGGGTACCACGTGCTTCAAGCCATTCAACTCTGGATAACAAATTTTTGCCTTGAGCCACGTTCGAAAGCTCTGTCTCGTTTGGGGTAACGTAGTCAATGTTTTTCAACAATTCATTTGGCAATGGTATTGCCGGTGCCGGATCGAGGATGACTTTTGCGCCAAACGAATGCGCCAGTTCTGCCGCTTTCACAACACCATCGAGTGGTACTTCGAGTTGAAGGAGTACGTAAGACGCATTTCTAAAGGTGTCGATTGAAGATTCCACGAGTGCAGAATTCAAATGGGCGTTAGCTCCGGCACTTAAAATTATTGAATTTTCTCCACTTTCATCAACCCAGATGGATGCAACGCCAGAGTTGCCACTGACGCGCATCAACCTTGAAGTATCCACATTTGATTCATTAAGCGATTTTATGAGAAAATCGCCAAAAGCGTCTTTCCCAACCGCTCCGAAAAATTCAACTTCTTCTCCGAGTTTTGCGGCTGCAACGGCTTGATTTGCACCTTTGCCACCTTGGTATATCGCAAAATCTGTTCCCGATATCGTTTCACCCGGTTTT
>WFSH01000006.1 GCA_015486145.1 Mesoaciditogaceae bacterium | reverse complement strand
TTTTTTGCTATGTACAAGTTTCCGAGTATACCGGAAAGCGGTCCGGTTACGATCATAAAGGCATAGGCTATGAGAGCTGGCGATGTCATCATTGTGGATTTAGATGTGAATTCTCCCCTTTGGTATATCACAGCAACTATCCAATATGCTGCAACAATCGTAAAAGCAGCAGCAGGGGCGAGAATTTTTATTATCGCTTCGTTCAGTTTCACGGTTTTAACCCTCAGTGCCTCCTCATCCATAACGGAGGCGCTCTCGGAAACACTCGTGAAAGATGAGGTGATAAGTCCACTCGTAGCCAATCCGGTGATCATCCCAACTATCGTGTACGAATAAGTTAGCGCAGATATACTCCCTACCGCCAAAGTGGAGGCGAATGCTTTATCCACTATGTTGTTTATCGTACCGATCATAATTGAAAGAAAAAGCGGCGATGCCAGGTAAAAGGCTCGCAACATTTGTCGAGTAAATGGCTTTGCGAATGGGAAAGCTGTCCACACATTCCTTCCCAACGAAAAAGAGGTTAGCGCCACCACCGCCGTTCCGATAGTCCAGGCGGCGGCGTAAGCACCTGTAGACATGATCGGCGCAAGTAGCCAAAGCGCTGGAATTGCAACCAAGTTGAACATGAAGCTGGAAAGTGCGTACTGAAAGAACATTCTCTCGGTCCGAAGAAAAGTTCCAAAAAGATTTCTCAAACCCGTGAAAAGAGGGAGAACGGAAAATATTCTTAAATAATTATCCGCAAGAAGAAGGGTGGATTTGGGAAAACCTGGTGCAAAGATTTTGACAAATATGGCGGGAAACACAAACAGGAGTGCACCAAAGAGTATGAGAAAAATAGACGTAAAACTGAGCAAACTCCGCGCAAACCGTTTGGCAGATTCGTCTCCGTTTTTCACTTTTTCTTCCAGATACAAAGGAATCGCGATCGTCGCGAAAGACGATGCAATTATCCCCGACACAAATCCCGCAGGTTGTTGTGCAATGATGACGGCGTCAAAACCTTTTGTCGTCCCAAAAAGGGCACCTGTGAGCATCTGACGAATGAATCCAAGTAACTTTGAACTAAACGTAAAAGCAGTAAGCCATATAGTGCCCGCCACAACACTTTGCCTTGATCTGAGAAGATTTAAGAGTTTGGATCTCGAAAAGCTCAAGTTATATTCCTTCTTCTAAAAATTTAGCGTTCAGAGAGGATAGCCAACATCATTTTCCCTGCATGTTCCGCCACAATTGATAACCACTGTTAGCCAAGTTGAACAATGACGTCACGTTGCTTATTACCTGCATGACATCTACACTTATTGATTTTGGGATGTAAATTATATCCCCAGGACTTAACGTTACATTGTTAGACGAAACGCCACTTTGGGAGAGATTCAAAAATTCCGGAGAGTTGTTTGGACCTCCCTTGAAAAGAAATGTTCTTGAAGGCTCAGCACTTGGAGTTGTGCCACCAGCCATCAATATTGCTTCCAAGGCAGTCATGTTTTTTGTATATTGGAAAACGCCCGGATTTTTGACTTGACCAAAAACGTACACCTTCATAGTCTGAGTTGTTGGTACGTATACAATTTGTCCAGGTTGTACTTTTACCGAGGCTATCGACTTTGGAGAAACTTTGAGTGTCGTCGTTTGGGTTGATGAGATTATCTCTATCGTTCCCAAATTCCAATTTAAAAGCCCACCTGCCATTCCCAAAATTTTCATCAACGGTTCATCAGATGTGATTTCAAATGTTCCCGGATTTTGGACATTTCCAACCACCGCAACGTAATTTTTACCACTTTTTGGCGCGTAGATGAACGAACCATTCGGTATCCCTTGGAACGGCTGAGCGTGAATTTCTTCTTTTGTATAGGTGACGGTATCACCAGATTGACTCATCACGATTATCGTACCAAGCGCATTTTTCGTAAATCCTCCGGCTTTAGCCACCACTTCTCCCAAGGTTATACTTTGTTCTGGAAGGTATGACTGTTGTCCAGGATTTTGAAATGCCCCGTAAGTGTATACGAGTTGATCGGATTCAGGTTTTACAAAAACGAACGTTCCAGACGGTATGATAACATTTTTTGTTTCCAACTGCTTGCCAGTGTAGGCTTCCACACTGGATGAAGTTGTAAGACCCGTGTTTGAATAGTTTTTGGGAAAACTCACGTAAGCAACGTATTCTTGCAAAGACAAACCCGCTTTTGCTAAAACGGTGCGCAACGAAAGTGTTTCACCGGGTTGGATGATGATTCTACCTGGGAAAGAAACTTTTCCATACACGTATGCCCACTTGCTGCTCTTCTCAACGATAACGGTATCCCCCGTTTGAAGT
>WFSH01000005.1 GCA_015486145.1 Mesoaciditogaceae bacterium | reverse complement strand
TTAAGACGAAGGCTCGATGACGCAAATTTCACGGAAGCAATCGTTTCGGCAGTTGGAAATAATGGAATTCGAGTAGAGATTCCAGGTATAGATAATCCCAAAAAGGCTGAAAAACTCATAGGCCAGAAGGCTCAACTGTATTTTGCACAGGTACTTGATGAAGTTAGGTCATCGGTTAAACCCGCACCCAAGATAGGGCTTAGTTACGCGGGCGCCCAGTGGCTTCAATCGAAAAATTCTACCGATGTTTGGTATCTGGTGAACAAATACATCCAAGTTGGTGCCGGCAGGTTACAACTGTCTGGTAATTACGTGAGCAACGCGAGAGCCGCGGTCGATACTCAACGTGGAGGATGGAAAATAAATTTAACATTCAATCCGAAAGGAGCGAGTATTTTCTTTCAGATAACGCAAGCTCTTATTGGGAAACAGCTGGCGATCGTTATGGATAATTACGTGCTCAGTGCTCCTGTGGTGCAAACTGCCATTCAAGGTGGTAGTGCAGAGATCACCGGTAACTTCACGTACAATCAGGCTCAAGATTTGGCAGCGCTTATACGTAGTGGTAACCTTCCCGTTAGCCTTAAGTTGACGGAAGAGCAAACGATGGGGCCAACGCTTGGTGCTGATGTCATAAGAAGAAGTTTGATCGTAGGGTTAATAGGTATATTGCTCGTGATGGTGTACATGTTGATTTATTACTTAGGTGCGATGGGATTGGTAGCCGTTATAGCTCTCTTTTACAACGCTTTCTTTGTTTTCGGTATGCTTGCACTCACGCATGGAATACTCACCCTTCCTGGAATTGCCGGTATTATACTGACAGTCGGCACAACGGTTGATGGAAACGTCATAATTTTTGAAAGGGTAAAAGAAGAAATGCGCACGGGTAAAACCATGAGAGCTTCTATAGCTGCTGGATTCAATAAGTCTGTTGCCGTCATACTTGATGCGAATATCACGACTCTGATCACGGCATTCGTGCTTTATTACTTTGGCACAGGCTCGATTAAAGGATTTGCTGTGACTTTGACGATAGGTATCGTTGGCACGATTTTCACTTCATTGGTGGTTTCCAGGTATATTTTGGATTTGATGGCCCCGCTCATCAAGAATAAATACGCAACCATCTCTGAACAACCGGCGAGTATTAAAGGAGGAAGGAGTCGATGAAGAATATAAACTTTGTTGGGCCGCGATATATATTCATATCTATATCGCTTGCCATGATCGCTCTTTCGATCATTTTCATTTTTGTGCGTGGATTCAATTTGGGTGTTGATTTTCATGGTGGAACGAGCATGAGTGTTTCTTTTAACAATTTAGAAATGACCCCGTCAGAAGTCAGAGGAATTTTTTCAAAAGCCGATCCAATCTTTAAGAACGCAAGCATTTCGAAACTACATAATCTTGTTACAAGTGGCACACAGGCAAAACGTTCTCTTTTCAGTTTAACGGTGGGACAGTTTTTCAGTCCAACTCAGAAGGATAAGTTTGAGGCAACTGTACAAGAAATAGCAAAAAAACGTGGAGAAAATGTACACTTTGAATCTTTTCAAACTGTCAGTGGATATGCCGCGGCTGGGTTGAGACAGTCGGCAATGTGGGCATCGATCGTTGCCGGTATAGCGCTTTTGATATACATGGCTTTTCGATTCCAATTTGTATTTGGTGTAGGAGCGCTTGCCTCTTTGATACACGATTTGGTTATCACAGCTGGGTTGTATTCCATTTTTTGGATAACTTTTAACAGTACGGTTGTTGCTTCGTTGCTGACTTTGTTGGGGTACTCTTTGAACGATACGGTTGTTGTCTATTCCAGAATACGTGAAAATCTCAAAAAAATGCGTGGGAAACCAATGGACGAAATTGTGAATGTGTCCATAAATCAAACTCTTTCAAGAACTATAAATACATCTTTTACCACTTTTATAGTGGTGTTTGTCTTGTACTTGTTCTCGGGTCCTGTTTTGCGCCCCTTTGCTTTTGGTATGAGTTTTGGAGTCATAACCGGAACTTACTCTTCGATATACATTGCCAGTCCTATATTAATAGGTTGGTTGGAGAAGAGAAGAAGAAAAGTTGCATTAAGACGGTGAGTTTTTGTGTTGAAAAAGCCCCCTTTAGGGGCTTTTTTTGTGTAAACAAAGGAGGCTATGATGAAAAGGAAGTACGATTAAGTGTACCAATTTAAAATAACTTTAAAAGAGATCAAACCTCCGATTTGGAGGCGAATACAGGTACCAAAAACATACACGTTTTGGGATCTGCATGTGGCTATTCAAGACGCGATGGGATGGTCAGATTCCCATCTTCACGAATTTAGTATGTTGAATCCTTTGACGGGTTTGAAGGTGAACATAGGATTTCCGGATGAGGAATTTGGTAGGAAAGTTCTGAGAGGTTGGAGACAAAAAATAGCAGATTATTTTACTCTCGAAAATAGGATCGCAAAGTATGAATATGATTTTGGTGATGACTGGGTACATGAGGTGCTGTTAGAAAAAATACTTCCGAGAGAAAGAGGAACTGTTTATCCAAAATGTGTAGATGGGAGAAGAGCGTGTCCACCTGAAGATTGTGGGGGAGTTGGAGGATACGAAAACCTTTTGGAAATTATACGGGATCCTGAAAATGAAGAGTACGAGGAAATGTTGGAATGGCTCGGTGGAGATTTTGATCCAGAAGATTTTGATGCGAAAAAAGTCGTATTTGATGATCCAGACAAGAGACTCAAAAACATATTCTGATGATAGGCGAGGTGAGTTTCTGATTTGTTAGAAAGCGAAGGGGACAGGTTGGTAAAAGTTGTGGTGTGTACGCCTCATTTTGAATATTTCCAGGTCAGTGCCGATGACAAAGGAGCGCATAATATAACAAAACTTGCGGATCGTGAGAGAGCTATCAGTCAACATGATGAACTAAAATCGGTCCTTAGAGAGTTCGGATGTGAGGTGATAGACATTCCAGAGCTCAAGGGTCATCCAAATTCCGTCTTTACGAGGGATACAGCTTTTTGTACCCCTAAAGGATATGTTAAGGTAAGAATGGGATTACCTTCGAGGCGAGGAGAAGAAAGTTGGATGTCTGAAGTTTTATCTTCTATTGGAGAGAAACAAATTGGGACCATTAAAGCACCCGCTACCGTCGAGGGTGGTGATGTTATATTGGCGGGAAACGTTGCTTTTGTTGGTCGTTCCAGAAGAACTAATGCGGAGGGTGTGAAACAAATTTCGGAACTGCTAAGTGGCATGGGGTATGAAGTGAGAACGGCCGTCGTACCTTTGCCTTATTTGCATATAGGTGGAGCGATGAGTTTGATCGGTCATGACCGCGTTCTGTATTGTCGCGGAGTCTTTGATAACGATTTTTTTGAAGGTTTTGACAAAGTTGAGGTTTCAAACAGCACGTTTATCAGTGGAAATGTGATATGTTTAGGGGAGAATGAAGTAATTGCCGATGCAAAAAATTATGAAACAATCGACAAACTGGATAAAGCTGGGGTGAAAGTACATGTGATTGATTTGTCAGAATTCGTGAAGGGTACCGGGGGACCAAGTTGCCTCGTTATGCCAGTTGAAAGAGAATGAAAAGGTGTGAAAATGTACAAAAAGCGGCATGCATACGCGTGCCGCTTTTTTAACTCACCGTGCATTTGGACCAGTTACAGTTCATGCAGGTAACGCATCCTTCTTGATTTACCAAAGAGTTCTTTGATAGACACATGGGGCAATACGTGTTTCCATCGTCATCAATGTAATAATCGTTGTACCACTTTAGATCGTTTGCGAGCACGAATTTTTCTATTTCTTCAGGTGTCCTTCTACTTCCATCCACGTGAATAACTTCATCTTTGGCTTCTTCGTACGTGGATGTCCAGAGCTCGGAGAAATCTTCGATCGCCTTTTTTATTTCATTGGCCACTCCTCTCGAGTAATCTCCTTTGACCTTTTGAAGTTGTTCGAGAATTTCTTCTATTGAAACTCCCGATCTAAGTGCCACAGAAGAGAGTCTTCCTATTATTTCAGCAGTTTCTCCACCGTTGGAGACAAAGACTTCAATCGCTTCTCCAGAATCGTCAAAACTTACCGTAATATAGGTCGTTCCGGAATTGCGCCTGTACTTTCTGGTGACAGATCTCAGCGTATTTTTTCTTGGTCGTGCTCTCAACCGATGATGTTCATCGAGTATGAAAAATTTAACCCTTGGGGCATCTTTGGTTTTTACATTCTTGTTGGAATTAAGAACTTGCGTTTGAAGAGAACCATCTCGATATATGGTAACTCCCCTAACGTTGGATCTCAACGCCTTTAAGTAGATGTTCAATACATCTTCCACTGTGGCAGAATTAGGTAAATTTATAGTTTTGGATATGTTGTTATCGACGTAATTTTGGAAGGCTTCTTGCATGAGAAGATGATCATCTGGTGAGATGTCATGACTCACTACAAAAACTCTCTTGATTTTTTCTGGGATATCTTTTATATTCTTGAGAGTACCATTTTTTATGATCTTCTCTTTTATTTCCTCGTTTAGCATGTTTCCAAGACGTTCTTCAAGTACGTGATTTACATAGATGAGAGCTTCTTTTGAGCCATCAGATTTGTTCATGTATCTGGTGTATGCGAGCAAAAAATTTGGTTCGAGCCCCGAAGATGTGTCGGCAATGTTGGATATGGAACCGGTTGGTGCGACCGTCAAAACCGCAACATTTCTGTGAGCTTTCGAGATGGTATCGCTAAATCTCTTTCTTATTTCATCATCGAGGTCAGAAGAGCCCATTGCAAACGGTATGAAATCTTGTTCGGTTGTGTATCGACTCCGATCGTAAAGTGGGAAATTTCCCTTCTCAATTCCCAATTCATATGAAGTCTGATGTGCTTCAAGTGCCAATTCCGCCATGAGGTTGGATGCAAATTTTCTGCCTTCTTCAGAATCGTACGGTATGTTCATCATGTACAGGAGATCGGCAAATCCCATGATACCAAGCCCGAGGCGTCTGGAGTTTTTCACCGCTTCATCTATTTCTGGCAACGGAAAAACGTTCACATCGATGACGTCATCCAAGAATCTCACCGCTATCCTACTTAACTCTTTGAATGCCTCATGATCGAATTTTCCCTCATAAAAAAATTTTGCAACATCTATTGAACCTAAATTACAAGCCTCAAAGGGGGGAAGACCTATTTCTCCGCAAGGATTGGTGGATTCTATCACTTTTAGAGGGTAAAGAGCGTTGTGCTTGTTCATCTCGTCAAGAATGGCTAAGCCTGGATCGCCAGTTTTCCAAGCGTTTTCAGCTATTTTTCTGAGGAGTTTCCTGATTCTAATACGCTTTTTCTCGTTTCCTTTGGGATGAAAAAGTTCTATTTCTCCATCTTTTTCATAGGCTTCTAAGATCTCCGTTTTGTTCTTTATCGAAACGGATATGTTGAAAAATTTGAGAATTGACTCTCCCGTGTTGTGCTTCTTTGCTTCTATAAACTCTTCTATATCTGGATGTGTGATATCAAGTATACCCATTAACGCACCACGACGTTTGTAACCTTGTTCCACCACCGCTGTGGCAGAATTAAAAACATGCATGAAACTTACCGGTCCTGACGAACGTCCAGAAGTACCCGCCACGAAAGCACCTTTGGGTCTCAGACTGGAAAAATTAGAACCAACACCACCTCCAGCTTTGGTGATCAAAGCGTAGTTTTTAACGGCATCAAATATCCCTTCTATGCTGTCTTCAACTGGCACTACGAAGCAGGCACTTAACATGTGAAGCTCATTTCGGCTATGATATATGGACTCGTAATCTTTAAGCGTCATCTCATCGATGTCTTTGTGTAAGAGTTCGGTATCGATACCACTTCCAGCGTTGAAAAGAGTTGGACTGTTTGGAATGAAAAGCCGTGCTTTTAGAATTTTGAAGAACTTCTTTTCCCAATTTTTTACATATTCAAGTTTTTCGTCATCCGTCTTTTTCTTCATTTTTGGATTGAGAAGTTCAGCAGTTGCCACAACTCTTGCCACTCTTTTAGATATGTCATCCCAACTTTTTTCTACGAACATACCTTTTTGATTTTTCCAAAAGTATCTTTCCTTCAGTATTCTCATGGCATTTTGACTTGGTTGCCTGTCAAAGAATCTGCCCAATATTTGAGACAACATTTGTAAAATCCCTCCCTAAAAATAACGCTACATATAGTATAGCATTTTATTACCATACTATATATAGCGATATTATTTCGGTTTTTGGGAGAGTGGATCAGTAGTGGAAATAACTTCTGCCAATAAACTCTCTGATTATAGAAGTGGATGGGATAACATCGAAATCAATAATTGGTAAAAAATAATCGAGGAACCTTATGAGTCTCCTGGCTTGACTGTACATCGGAGTGGAATTGTCAACTTGGAGAAGGAGGGGTGTGACGAAATTTTTCAGAACGGCGAGTTCATAAGGAAGTGAAGAATTAAACATTACATGTGCCTTCTCTTGATAGGGAAATATGTTACGTTCTTCACCCATTCTAACAGAGGGCCACATCTGTAAGGTTTTCAAGGCACTGTGACCTCGAAAATTGTAATCTCTAACCATGCGTCTGAGTATTCGGACATCTGTTGTGGGTATTCTGTTGTCATCATCTAAGTTCATTTGTGTGAGAGCACTTACGTATATGCGGTATTTCAAAGAATCATCGACTTCGCCGGTGAGTTCTGGATTCAAACCGTGGATTCCTTCAACGATGAGAATGGTTTTTCCCGTAGGTTTTACCACGTTTCCCTTGTATTCACGTTTCCCCGTTTTGAAGTTGAATTTGGGTATTTCAACTTCCTTGCCTTCGAATATGGTGTTCAAAACGTGATTGAACAATCCCACATCAAGAGCCTTTAAAGATTCAAAGTCTGGTTTTCCATCTGGGCCCAATGGGGTTTTGTCTCTTTCAACGAAATAATCATCGAGTGACAGTGGATACGGTTCGAATCCGTTCACTCTCAGCTGAAGAGCGAGCCTTTTGGAAAAGGTGGTCTTACCCGACGAAGAAGGCCCGGAGATAAGCACGAGTTTTACATTGCCGCGTGATGTTATGTCGTCAGCGATGCGTGATATTTCTTTTTCATGGAGCAATTCGCACATCATAACCAATTCCCGCGCTCTTCCACTGGCAACGAGTTTGTTGAGATCTCCAACGTTTTCCATGTCAACTATTTTTGCCCATTTTTCTCGATCTTCATAAGCTTTGGCCATTTTGGGTTGAGGTATGTATTCTGGAAGAGCCTTGGGAGAAGTTATGTCCGGATGCACCAAAACAAATCCCTTGTTGATTTTTACTATGTCAAAGAGTTTTATGTATGAAGTGGATGGTACCATGTGACCGTAGTAGTAGTTAAAATATTTACCACACCAATAGACGTTTATCGTCGATTTCGTTCGGTATTTCAAAAGCTCTATTTTATCGTACATGCCGTGTTTTTTAAAAAGCTCAAGGGCATCAAACTTGTAGAGTTCTTCTTTGACGAAAGGTATGCCTTCCTCGACGAGTTCACGCATCTTTTCTTTTATCTTGTTGATAGCCTCACTTGGTGGCACCCATCCATCGAATTCGCAATATAGTCCCTTTCCAAGCGAATGCCGAACTTTTAAAGTTTTGTCTGGAAAAACTTCCAATGATGCTATGTAAGCTAAAAACATCAGCCCTCTTTGATATATTCTTATGCCATCTTCATCCGTGAGATCTATAAAATCAACTTCTGAATCTCTCTCTAAAGTTTTGAAAAGCTCCCTTATGTCGTTGTTAACTCTGGCGGCAACTATTTCAGAATCGTACAAATTTTGGTACTCTTTTGAGATTGCTTCAAGGGTAATTCCCTTTGGATACTCAATCGTTTCTCCCGTTTTGAGTAGCTTGATTTTTAAAGTATCGGACATAACGTTCACCTCCCTTTTTTATTACGCATGACCTTTAAGAAAGCGAGCAACCCAATTGTGATGAGCGCGTAAAACGCAAGAAAGGTCAACACGTGTTTGCCTCTAAAAAACATGGCTATCAACGCAAGCGAAAAACTGATCGCATATATGAAAATTACCGCTCCAACGTGGGAAAATCCTATGCTCAGGAGTTGGTGATGGATATGCATTTTGTCTGGCAAGAATGGATTTCCTCCTTTGCGCATTCGTCGAATGAAAGCGTACGTTGTGTCTAAAATAGGTATTCCAATGGCAAGTATGGGAACAGCTAATGATAGTGCAGAAGCCGAAAGTGATGCTCCTTTTATCGAAATCACGGCAAGAGAAAATCCAAGCAGTTGGCTTCCGGTATCTCCCATGAAAGTTTTGGCAGGATGAAAATTGTATCTCAAGAACGCGATCGATGAAGCGAACACACTCAAAGCAACGAGAGCGGTCGTAACATTTACCCTGGCCGATGTAACTGCCAATGTCAGTGCTGCTATTGCACTTATGCCAGCCGCAAGGCCATCAAGACCATCTGAAAGATTTATCGCATTGGTTATACCCACCATCCATATTACAGCAATTACTGGGCCAAAAATACCAAAATTTATCTTGGTTTGACCAAACGGATTGGCAATGGCCGGCACATTTGCCCCAACGAGAAATACAGCAAGAACACCAGCTAAAATTTGAACGGCGAATTTCGTTTTAAAAGACAGTTCCTTTACATCGTCAACAAAACCCATCGTTGAAATTAAAGAAAGGGGTATGAGGAGAAGGAATGGCCAAGTTTGCTTTTCCAGGAAGCCGGCTAAAATGACACCCGTAACAATTCCCGCGAATATTCCCAATCCACCAATTCGCGGCATTGGAACTTTATGTATCTTCCTTTCATTTGGGAAGTCCACCCATCCCTTTGATTTTGCCAGGAAGATAGCCAGAGGAGTTACTATTAAAGTTGCAGTGAACGCCCCAACGGCCACAATAAGTTTTTCCAAAATTTATCCCTTTCAATGTATCTTTATCTGTGAATGGCTCGTAGATTATATCATAAATTGATTCTCTGCACGATAGTGGTGTGTAACGTTTTTTGAACTCTCCTCAGAGCTGACCAACAATTACTAAAGGGAGGTCAACTTCAACGTGGAGTTCGTGAATATCTCCCTTTAGGAAAACATTCCCCCTCAAAATGAGGGGGATTTTAATATCGCCTCGAACCTCCTAAACGGGAGCCTTATACTGGCTGCGCGGGGAGGACTCGAACCCCCACACCGGGATCCAAATTCCCGTGTGCTACCATTACACTACCGCGCAATCGTAAATATTCTAACATATATTTTGTTGACAAGGCAAGTGGTGGTTATATAATAGGTTTAACGTGTAAAAAACGGCAAGCTTATGGTTATGGATATTTGGCACTTTGGCAAGGTATCTTTGAACCGCGTAAAAAGTATAAAGGGGAGGCGTTTTTAAGTGCGAAAATTGGTGAAAATAGAAATAGATGGGAAAGAGTACGTGGCAGAAGAAGGAAAAAATCTCTTGGAATTTCTCCTTGATAAAGGATTTGACATTCCACATCTTTGCTATCATCCATCTGTAAAAAACATTGGTGCGTGCCGAATGTGCGTTGTTGAAGTGGAAGGCAGAAAAAACCTCAGCACTTCTTGCACGACGACAATCGTTGAAGGCTTGAAGATAAAAACTGAGAGTGAAAGAATTCGTGAATCGAGAAAGATGAATTTGGCCCTTATTTTATCAGAACATCCAAACGAATGTATGACATGTGACATGAACGGTAATTGCGCTTTGCAGGACTTGGCTTACAAATACTTTCCGGAAGGTGAACCCACTTTTGGTTATGGTAACAGAAAATTACCCATCGATGACTCAAGCGAATTTATTTTAAGAGATTTGAACAAGTGTATACAGTGTCAATTGTGTGTGAGAGTTTGTGAAGAAGTGGAAGGTATGAGTGTCTATTCCATGGCGTATCGTGGGTACAAAGAGTTGCCCACCACACCTTATGAGCTTCCCCTTTCTAAAACCGATTGTGTTAGTTGTGGACAATGCGCCACGATATGTCCGGTTGGTGCTATAGTTGAGAAACCGTCTATAGGTAAGGCACGATGGTGGGAGACAAAGAAAACAAAAACGACTTGTGTGTATTGTGG
>WFSH01000004.1 GCA_015486145.1 Mesoaciditogaceae bacterium | reverse complement strand
TTTGTTGGTCTTCGCGTGCTCGATTATGGAGTCGTAAGTTCTGTTGAGAATTGTGGTGGCCGAAATGAGCAAAACGCTGCATTGAGGTAATAATTCTGGGATTTTTTCTGGCGACAGTGTGTCAGGCATTTTTTCTTGCTCAAAAATGTACAAATTTTTTGATCGTTTTTTTATGTCCTCGACCATTGGTTCAAAATATCCAACCATTCCCACCACATCAGACTTTGACAGTTCGACTTCTTCCATGACATCTGCAACTTTAAACGCTCCCTCATTGACACATGCATTTATGGTTGCCATTCCCAAAGAACGTGTTAAAGTGTCGTTTGAGTCAAACATGTCAACAAATATTTCCGCTGGAATCCCGGTGTTTGGCAATTCGTCGTAAATGGAGCATCCCCATGGAATTGCTTTTCTGTCAACGTAAGCAACACCAGCTCTTCCGTCGTTCAAGGCCACTGCGCATAAGGATATCCCCATAACGTAGTCAGAAATCGTGGCAGATTTTGATTTTTCCTTAGCAAAATCCTTTAAAGCAACGTATCTGTTAATTTTAAATTCCTCCTTTCGATATGACACCATTGACTATGTTTTTTCTTGCAACGTAAAAGATTGTTCCAATGATCACAAGGTTCAAGATAGCCCCCGCTCCAAAAAGGTTCCAAGACGAGTAAGACGTTCCATACTCTCCAATGAAATTGTACAGCATTATGGACACGGGATACAAGTGTTGAGAATTTAAAAATATGAGTGGAAGCACAAAAGAGTTCCAAGCCTCCACGAAGACAAGTATTCCCACAGTGGCCAACGAGGGCAAAGCGAGAGGCAAGTATATGCGGACCATTCTGGTAAATCCCGAGGCACCGTCGAGCTTTGCGGCTTCGTTCAAGCTTTTTGGGAGTGCAAGCAAAAATGGATAAATTAGAAAATATGAAATTGCTGCACTGTGAGCAGCCACCGAAATGGCAACTCCTTCTAACGTGTTTAGAAGATTCAAGAACCTAAACGTTATTGCCAAGGGTATGAGTGTGTGCATGCCGGTGAAAAGAGAGGCAAAGACTGTGACATTTCCAAGTTTTAAACTTTTTTTATTCTCTACCCCAGCCCATGCGGCTGGAAAAATGGTAACAAGCGATACACAGACAGCTATTATTGCGATCACAAAACTGTTTTGTATAGCTCCAAGAAAGTTGTAATCCTTGAAGAGTACAAAGAAATTTGAAAATGTAAAAGAATTTGGAATCAAATTCATGGGGACGAGATTCTTTTTTGAAAAGGCCATGATCACGACATTCCACAAAGGAAGTAGAACGAGGATACTCCAAAACGACAGCCACGTGATTTTGATGATCTTCCAAGTTACGTTGGGTAATTTGAACATGTTGACGTGGATTTTTCCCTCAAAAGACAGCGTTAATGCCACAATTATCGAGATCACGCTTGACAGACTTACGGCACTTACACCGTGAGATGATATTCCCACGAACATGTGCGTCACATCCAGTAATGCCCCCAACAAAAAAATTCTCTTGAATTTAGCAGATCTCATGAAATAAAAAATGAGAGAAGTGATGTACAAAGAAATTGGAATGATGCTGAAAATACCAGATCCCATTCCCCATAGGTCAAAAAGCAAGTGCACCGCAATTGTGGAAAGGATTATTTTGAATTTCTTTTGGGAAGTTCTATAATTCCAACCAATTGCAAGTATCGCAAGCATTACAATTCCCACGATCGTGGAGTATGCGCCCAAAATGCCGTAATTGTTTGTTGAGTAGAACTTGTTGTATACGAACATTCCGATCAGAGTGGTAGCCCCGACTATAGATCTTTGTCCAAATCCTAAAGCAATGCTGGGCCCCCCGCTCGTCATCAAAAAAATTGTTGTGAATTCTTTGAATGAGCTGATGAAAGCGAGAAAAACATAGGGAAAAATAATTGGAAGCGTTTGTGGAATGTACAAATTCAAAATCCTTTCGACTGGATCCATCCCTTCCATTTTTGTAAGCTCTCTTAATTGAGGTGGGATTGTTTGCATAGCTCCGACTATCACCACGGTCATCAATGGTATTCCAAGCCATGCACTCACAAAGATTGTCCAAAAGAAAGCCGCTGGAATATTCGCCGTGAGGTTGAAATTTATCCCTGTTAAATGTGAAAGTAACGAGTTTCCGCCGTAGCCTTCGATGAGCGATGTCCATGAAACTATGCTTATGTAAGATGGGATTGCCCAGGGAATGAGGATCATCATGTACAAAACTTTTGACATTTTCTTTAGGGTCATTATAGAGAGGGCAAGTGCGTAAGACACGATCAATTCCGTTATTAAGACCAAAAGCGCCCATATAGCTGTGATCTTTATGGAAAGCGCGAGACCTGGATCCGTAGCTGCTATGGATAGGTTTTTCAATCCCACAAATTGGAATTGTGAAAAGGAAAAATTGAAAAACGATATTGAAAATCCCCAAATTATGGGGAAAAATCCAACTAAAAAAATCAAGAAAGCAAGGGCCACTGTGTAAGTGAGTTTTACCCTTGCCACCAATATCAAAAAAGCTGCGGCGCTGATAAAGAGCACCGGGAAGAACAAACTCATTTGTGACTATTGATATATTCTTGCGCTTTAGAAAAAGCCTCTTTCAGTGAAAGTTGGCCATTCAAGTAAAGGTTTAATGCCGTGGAGATCGCCCTTCCGTACGCTTCTTTGAATATTTTGCTTGTTGGAAGTATCAGTGCCTTTTTTGCACTCAGGCTCATGATCTTAAAGAGATTGTTCTCTTTCTCGAGTGTTGACATGGCTTTTTCATTTGCTGGGATTTTGTAAGTTTGACCACAAAATTTTTCTTCCATTTTTGCGGATGTAACGTAGTCTATGAATTTTTCAATCGCGGAGCTCTTTTTAAACAGCACGAAGCCCTTTGAATCAAAAACAGGGGGTATGGGAGTTCCGTTGTCAAGTGAAGGATAAGGTAATATCGTAAAGTTTAAGCCTGACTTCAAAAAGTCCGGAATCAAGAAAGAACCCATCAACATCATGCCGGATTTTCCGGTTTTAAAAGCATCTATAAGCGCCATTTTCTGGTAGGAAACCGCTATTTTTTTTGTGTTGAAAAGGTAGTAATAAAGTCGAGCGGCCTTTAGAGTTCCAGCGGTATCTACGATTGGAATACCGTTTTTTTCTGGTAATTTCCCGTTGTTGAAAGCGGCGTTAAACGAATGAAAAAAGTAAGGCGAAACGTCTTGAAAAACAACGCCGATTTTTCCATGTTTTTTGAGTTTTTCCGCGATGTTTTCGAAAAGAGATAGAGTCCAATTGTTGGGTGGAATCGCAATTGAAGCTTTCTTAAAAATGGCTTTGTTGACATAAACAACTTGAACGTCGGCATAATAGGGATATGCATACTCGATACCGTTAACGAGAAATGATTTGTAAAATGCCGGCATGGCTTTAACGTTCTTAATGGGGTATATTACCTTGGAATTGAATAGCAAACCGATATCATCATTTCTCACGAGTGCCAAATCCGGGAAGTAACCTTTAGAACTGATGGTGATTTTCAATTTTTGAATCATGTTTGGTATGTAGACAAGGTTCACGTGAATGTTCGGATGGATTCTGTTGAATTTGTTCACGATCGATTGAAATTCTTTTTGGCCCTCCCAACTGAACCAAACTGTTATCGTTGTCGCGAAAGATGAGATCGCTATTGTCAAAATTACGAGTGCGAGTACCAAAGCACGTTTCAAATTCTATCACTCCTTTTTGTTGAATTATAGATTCAATTATACTATACTTTTCAAGACAAGCACCGGTCGTTTTCGATGCTCATCAATGTTGAATCGAAGAAACTCGGTTGCGCTTGATATTTAATGGGGATGTGGAAAATTGAAGATCTCGGTTGTAGGTGCTGGGGCATGGTCAACAGCTGTGGCAAAACTGTTGAGTGAAAATGGTCACGAAGTGACACTTTGTGCAAGAAAACAAGCCGATTCGGAAAAAATAAAAGAATCAAGGGAAAACGTGAAGCACCTTCCTGGTGTGAAACTTCCGGAATCTTTAGAATTCTCTTACTTTGAAAAAATACCTTCTTGTGATATGGTGGTTTTTGGCGTGCCCGCACAACATGTTCGTGAAACGCTTGAACATGTGAGTTTTAAATCGAAGGGAGTTGTGAATTTAGCAAAGGGAATAGAAATCAAGACTCTGAAACGTATGGAGGAAGTTTTCTCCGAATACATGAACAATGTCGATTATGCATCGCTTTCTGGACCGAGCCATGCGGAAGAGGTCGCAGTTGGTATTCCAACCAGTGTAGTCGTGTCCTCAAGAAATTTTGAGTTCTCAAAAATAGTTCAAAAAGTTTTCAGCTCACCGAGCTTCAGAGTCTACACAAGCGAGGATCTTACGGGTATAGAAATGGGAGGCGCGCTTAAAAATGTCATAGCAATCGCGGCTGGAGTTGTGGATGGACTCGGTGGGTGGGATAATTCCAAAGCCGCGATCATCACGCGTGGTCTTGCCGAGATTACACGGATGGGTGTTGAAATGGGTGCAAATCCCTTGACATTCATGGGACTTTCGGGACTGGGCGATTTGGTCGTGACTTGTACAAGCCGTCACAGTAGAAATAGAAGAGTGGGAGAATTTTTGGGACAAGGGTTGTCCGTTCCGAGTGAAGACAATTTTGTCGCAGAAGGTCTTCACACCGTTGTGGCCGAGCTGGAATTGGCAAAGAAGTTTCGAGTTGAAGTACCAATAGCTCAAGCCGTCTACTCCTTGGTGTACGAAAACGCTTCTCCGAAAGAAATGATCGTAAGACTCATGAATCGTCCTCTGAAACGGGAATACGAGTAAAAAGGGATTTCTTCACGATCGTGTGGATAAAATATGACATTTCCCTATTCTGTTCTTGTAAGTCTGATCAAAGTCATTCAAAAATACTTTGTTATCAAGTAAAAAGAACAAGCACCCTTGAAGCCTTCGTCAAAACATATGAAGACGCCATACAAGATGTGAAAGAACAGAGCAAGATTGCACAGTGTGCAATGTATTCTTGCTTTCACGACCAAAGCGATAGCTGCGAAGGAAGGCACAGGACGTGCCGAGAAAGCGAATCTAACAGGATGTTAGTATGCAGCGTGCTCTGTTTTTTTGTCATTCTGAACTTGATTCAGAATCTCGATCCACCTTGTTAGTTGCTTGGAGATCCTGAATAGTTCCTACGGAACTTTCAGGATGACGCTGTGGTCAAAGATTCCAATAAAAGAGCGAATCAGTTTTGACAAGGCTTCAAAAAGATTACACTCACCGCTTGTAAAGCGGTACTAAAATGTCAAAGCATGTCGCTATTCGAAAATATGTTACCCACACTATCTGTGGAGAGAACCGTAATTTTAGAGAGTCGATTAGTTAGTTATGCTAATCAGTATTGAACTAATATGCAAAAGAATAAAACTTGCAATTAAATATTAAAATATGCTACAATAAAATACGACGAAGGGGGATTGTTAATGGAACAAATTGAGAAATATATCATAATACTTTCCGTGCTTTTAACATTAACGCTGGTGGTTATCGTTAGCCAAAAACTGATGAAGCAGTACAAAAAGTACACTGCTGTGATCACATTTTCGGTTATTTTTCTCATGCTGGGTGGATTCATTGAGATACTCAATCAGCACCAGATTTCCTTTACTTTATCCGATTCTCTTGAAACTCTCTTATTGGCAGGTGGCGGAATCACTTTTTTATTCGCACTCTCAAAAATACTGGAGCTCACTTCCCGAAACTTATCAGGCTATCGAATGACGTTGGAAATAATAAATGCAATAAACTCTTCGCCATCATTCGATAATCTGTTTCAAGAAATCATTGAGTTGTCCGTGAAAGAGATAAAAAATGCCGAACGCGGAAGCGTCGTGAAATACGAAAATGGATACTTCTTTTTTGTGGCATCAAGCGGGTACAATCTCAACAAGCTTAGGTCTATCCAAATACCTGAAAAATACTTTGCTCAGCCAGCCGAGAATGTTGGCATTTTCGAAAATATATATCAACATGATAAAACACTTCCCACGGAAATGAAAAATTTTCTAAAAGACGAAGGAATTGACAAAATACGAACTACGTTGATAACTAAGATAATTGTCGGGGGAAAGGTGTACGGATATTTTAATCTCGACAGCAAAAAGAAAGACGCATTCAACGAAAACGATCTCAATTCTATGCGCATACTTTCAAGCTATATTGGAACAAACCTCGAAAATGCTTTACTGCTGAAAAAACTTGAAATGATGTACAATCACGATCAACTCACCGGTCTGTACAATAGATACATGTTTGACAAGGTGGAAAAGATGAATTGGAAAACCGTCATTCTTTTCGATGTGGATAATATGAAAAAAATTAACGACACTTTCGGTCACAGAACGGGAGACGCTGTTCTAAAAAAATTCTCTCAGGTACTTTCCTCATCATGTAGAAGAGAAGATTTTGCAATTCGAATTGGCGGAGACGAGTTCATAGCTGTCCAAAGGGAAACGGTTGAAGATGCAAGAGTCATCGCACGCAGAATATCTGAAAAACTTTCACAAGCGTTTGAATTTGAAGGTAAAACGCTACACATCCATGCAAGTTATGGAATTGCCTCGTTCGAAGAAGTAAAAGGTGACTTTCAAAAAGCACTGCAGTTAGCTGATGAAAGAATGTACCAACTCAAAAGTTCAAATCAACCTTTGGAGCGGTTTTAACTTCTTCTGGTATTTCAAACAAAGACATTTCTTCAAAATGGAAAGTTCCGGCAACGATGTTAGAAGGGAAAATGGTGATTTTCGTGTTGTATTTAGTGACAACATCGTTGTAGAATTGCCTGGCATACGCGATTTTATTCTCTGTATCCGTCAATTGTCCCATTAAATCAGCAACATTTTGATTCGCTTTTAATTCCGGATATCTCTCAAAAACCGCCATGAGTCTTCCAAGCGCCCCGGTAAGCTGATTCTCGGCTTTCATTTTGTCTTTAACGTTCCCCGCATTTAGGGCTTTGGACCTCGCGTCTATGACTTTTTGAAGAGTTTCCTGCTCAAACTTCATGTAACCTTTGACCGCGTTAACAAGGTTGGGTATCAAATCGTGCCGTCTGTTGAGCTGGACATCTATTTGAGCCCACGCATTTTGCCCTCTCTTTTTCAACGTTACCAAAGCATTGTAAATGACTATCATCCATACAACGATTATTAAAATCAGTGCACTTACCACTATTCCAACAATCCATCCCATAAAGGTATCCTCCTCACTTTTGAGTTGCTAAAAAGTTTATAATGTATATGAAGTTTATTTGCCATTATACCATTTAACGTGTGGAAAGGGTGTGAAGATGTGTGTATTTCACCTTCTATATGAACCTTGCAGGCAGTATGGCCACGGGATTGATGATGCTTTTCGCGTTGAGATATCACTTTTATTCCAAAAAGGAGGCTCAAAACCTTTACATCGTGTTGATAGCCTCATCATTTTTGCTGTGGAACGTTTCGGAATTTTCCAAGACATTCGGAAGAGTAGACTTGCAATTCATTTTCTTCATGTCGTTTCTTGCTTTGGCTTCGATCACTCCGGTTTTGCACGTATCAAAAAGCTTAAACTTAGAAAAATTGTACCGGTTGGAATGGGCGTTGTTACTCGTTTTTGGAATTTCGATGATATTAATACATTTTTTGTCCTTAAACATCCAAGAATGGGGTGCGTTTTTTTTCACCGCCAATTCCATTCTAACTATAAGTTACTTGGCACGTGAACACCTAAAAACCAGATCGTTCAGCAGAAGATCCAAAATAACTTTACACGTGATTTACTACACCACATTTGCCGCCTTCGAAATATCGTCTGTTTGGGTAGAAGTCTTATCCGCCTCTGCGGGCTCTTACCTTTTGTCGGCAAATTCTCTGGCTTTACCGATATACCTATACATTCTACTCAGCATCCATTACGGATACAAAACCTTGACATCCACAGGTTTTTTTAAAAATATCCTCTACGGTGCTTTTATATCTCTCGTTGTGTCGGCATTTTTCGTGATAGGTTATTACGTCAACTCTTATTTTACCAACAGAATAGGAATTATCCAGTCTTTTTTTGTGAGCTTTGCATTGATCTTTTTCGCCTTTTTCGCTTTCAGCGCTTACTTAAAAAAATTCGACAGGATACTTGAAAAAGTGGTAAAAAGCGGTGCTTATTACTACCGCGAAAGTATGATGAACTTCGTCCGTCAGATACTTGAGATAGACAGTCTTGAGGAGTTAGAACCGATCGTCGTCGGCTATTGTCGAAAGATCTTAAACGTGAAAGAAGTTGAAATATTTTTCAGAGAACAAGGTGAAATTTACAGATCGCTGAACACCTCCATAAAAATAGATCCAAAAATAAATTACTCACTTTTAAGCTCAAAAATGGTCGATCTTTACACGATACCACACAAACCTTCACATTTTAAAGGAAAAGAGCTACTTGTATGGTTGAAAAATGTTGACAAAGTGGAGGGTTTTTTACTCCTCGGACATAAACAGTTTGGAAAATACACCCGACTTGATATGGAAATACTGGAACTCATTTCAAATCAAATCACATTTTTCATGTCAAGGCTCAGAAGTATCAAACGCGTTAGAAAAGCCGAACGGAGCATGTTTTTTCAAGAAAGAATGGTCTCACTCGGCAAGCTGGCATTTGGAGTGGCACACGAAATAAGAAATCCACTCAACGTGATATCAACCTCCCTTCAAATACTCAACGAAGACACTTCATCAACCGAAAAGCTCAAAAGTTACATTCAAGAAGAAATCGAGAGGATCAACAACATTTTGGAGAATTTCCTCGATTTTGCTCGTCAAAAATCACCGTCAATTGAAGAAGGTGATGTGAGAGAACTCATTGACAAAACTGTGCTGCTTTTGAGCGAAAATGCGTTGAAAAAATCTGTCAAAATAACTCCGAATGTCCCCAAAACGCCGGTAATGGCAAATTTTGATAAAAACATGTTGATGGAAATACTGCTCAATTTGGGAACAAATGCACTGGATGCCGTTGAAAAAGGAGGAAATATAGAGTTCTCTCTCACTTTCAACAAAAACCTTTTCACAATAGAAGTTTCCGATGACGGAAAAGCCATAGATCCAAGTAACATCGATCACATATTCGAACCATTTTACACGACCAAACCAAATGGAACCGGGTTGGGACTTGCAATAGTGTACAATTACGTTCACAAGATGGGGGGAACTGTGAGAGTCAAGAGTGACAAAGCAGAGACAAAGTTCACGGTTACCCTGCCGCTGTTTCCCGTAAAGCGAGAGCAAAAGTTTACACCTTTCAATCTTCCATAGAAATGAGAATTTGGAGGCGAAAAAAATGAACAAAATACTCTTTGCGGACGATGAAAAGCATATGCTCGATCTCATGACACTGCATTTTTCGAAGAAATACGTTGTCTTAACGGCCAAAGATGGCATAGAAGCTTTAAACGCTGTTCGACTGAAACACCCAGATCTGTTGATAACCGACGTAAAAATGCCCAAAATGGACGGTTTGACACTTCTTCGAGAAACTAAAAAAATATCTGACATACCCATAATCATTATCACGGCCTTTGGAACTATAGAAAACGCCGTAGACGCGATTAAAGCAGGCGCTTATGACTACATCTCTAAACCAATAAACATCCGAGATTTGGAAATGAAAATTCAACGAGCGTTGGAATTTTCAAACATAAAAAAAGAAAACATCGCTCTCAAAAGACGCATTCGAAAAGTGTCGGGATTCGTAACGAGAAATCCAACAATGCTGGAAATACTCAAAAAATTACCCGAATACGCTGAAAAGGACTTACCCGTACTGATACTCGGAGAGAGCGGCACTGGAAAAGAGCTCATTGCACACGAAATACATTCCCAAAGTAAGAGATACCTTGGACCATTTGTTGCAGTCAACGTGTCTGCTATCCCCGAAGATCTCTTCGAAAGTGAATTCTTTGGTTACGTGAAGGGTGCCTTCACCGGGGCCTTGTCAGAAAAAATTGGTAAGTTTGAAGCCGCGAATGGTGGTACCCTCTTTTTAGATGAGATAGGAGACATGCGTCCCGAACATCAAGCAAAACTCTTACGTGTACTTCAGGATTCAAAGATCACACGCCTTGGAAGTGTAAAAGAAAAGAAAGTGGATTTTCGCCTCGTTTGTGCGACAAACAAGCCGTTGAGTGAAATGATGGAAAAAGGCGATTTTAGGCAGGATTTGTACTACAGAATAAATGTGGTGAGAATAGAAATTCCTCCTCTCAGAGAGCGACCTGAAGATATCGAAGCGATAGCTATGCACTATGTAGAATCTTATGCCAAAAAATTCAACGAACGTGTAAAATCTATTTCTCCAAAAGCGCTTAGCGTTTTGAAAGGATATAAATGGCCGGGAAACGTTAGAGAACTCGAAAATGTCGTGTTGCGTGCGATGATAAACGCATCCTCAAATGAAATCAGGATCCAAGATTTACCCGATGAGATAAAGAATGAGGAAGAATTCACAGACTACAAATCATATCTCGTCAGAAAAAAAATCGAAAAAGAAAGACTTTACAGAGAACTTCAGAGAAAATTTTTATCGTCCATTCTGAAAAGAACAAATGGAAATATCAGTAAAGCCGCAGAGTTAGCTGGAATGGACAGACGTTTGCTGCAAAATATGATAAAAGAGGATAAAAATTGGCAGTTCTAAATTAAGAGTGCTTAACGATTTAATTTATTTTAAATTTATATAAACTATTGTCTTATTTCATAAGGCTTTACGTTTTAATATGAAAAGTAAAAAAGCCCTTGACTTTTATCGTCGAGGTGGTTATAATTCAAATGAAAATGATGGAGGTGACTCAAATGGCTGAACAGGAATATGTGGTTGGAATAGACTTGGGTACAACTAACTCTGAAATAGCCACGGTGAAAAACGGTAAACCCGAGGTTATTCAAAACGCTGAAGGGGCAAGATTGACGCCATCCG
Organism: Mesoaciditogaceae bacterium; assembly: GCA_015486145.1. Classification (GTDB taxonomy): domain Bacteria; phylum Thermotogota; class Thermotogae; order Mesoaciditogales; family Mesoaciditogaceae; genus WFSH01. The sequence continues at coordinate 12,210 of WFSH01000004.1, read as the reverse complement.
TGGTGGCATTCAGCAAAACCGGAGAAATTCTCATCGGAGAACCGGCTAAAAGACAGGCAATTTTGAACGCCGAAAGAACGGTGCGCTCCATAAAAAGGCACATGGGATCAAATTATAAAGTCAAGATCGACAACAAAGAATACACTCCTCAAGAGATAAGCGCATTTGTGCTGAGAAAACTCAGAAAAGATGCCGAAGCAGCGCTGGGTGGAAAAGTCAGAAAAGCCGTTATAACCGTACCGGCTTATTTTGAGGATTCACAAAGACAGGCCACAAAAGATGCGGGAAGAATAGCAGGGCTTGAAGTTATGAGAATCATTAACGAACCAACGGCTGCGGCACTCGCATACGGTGTTGACATGAACAAAGAAGAAAACGTCATCGTCTGCGATCTCGGTGGTGGAACGTTTGACGTCTCTTTGCTTGAAATTGGGGGTGGAGTCATCGAAGTTAAAGCCACAAGTGGAAACAATCATCTCGGTGGTGACGATTTTGATCAAAAGATAATGGATTGGTTGATCAGCAACTTCAAAAAAGAAAACGGTATCGATCTCTCCAAGGACAAGCAAGCACTTCAAAGATTAAAGGATGCATCTGAAAGGGCCAAAATCGAACTCACCACTAAAATGGAAACACAGATAAGTTTGCCTTACATTACGGCAGATGCCACCGGTCCCAAACATCTTGAAGCTACCCTTACAAGGGCTAAACTTGAAAGTTTGATTCAAGATGTGGTGGAAAAAATGCGAGAACCAATAGAAACTGTGTTGAGCGATGCAAAAATAACGGCAGATGACATCGCAGAAATCTTGTTAGTCGGTGGTTCCACAAGGATGCCGATCATTCAGAGGTTCTTGAAGGATATATTCCACAAAGAACCTTCGAAGGCCGTTAACCCAGATGAAGCTGTGGCACTTGGTGCGGCGCTTCAAGCATCAATATTAACTGGCGATATCAAGAAAGAAGTGGTACTGGTAGATGTAACCCCGCTTTCACTTGGTGTTGAAGTTAAAGGTGGAATTATGCACAAACTCATCAAACGCAACACAACGATCCCAACGAAAAAATCTGAAGTATTCACCACTGCAGAGGATGGCCAAACAGAGGTTGAAATAAACGTTCTTCAAGGAGAAAGGGAAATGGCAGCTGATAACAAATCTCTTGGTAGGTTTACCCTTACCGGCATTCCACCGGCACCTCGGGGAGTACCACAAATAGAAGTCACGTTTGACATAGACTCTGACGGAATCGTTCACGTTTCTGCAAAAGATAAGGCAACCGGCAAGGAACAATCGATAGTTATCAGTGGAAGTTCTAACTTGTCAGAGGCGGAAGTTGAAAAGATGGTAGAAGAAGCTAAAAAATACGAGGAAGAAGATAAAAAGCGTAAGCAACAAATCGATCTCAAAAACAATGCAGACTCTTTGGCCTATCAAATGGAAAAACTTCTCAAAGAACAAGGAGATAAAGTTGAACCTGCAGTGAGGTCTGAGATGGAATCCATGATCAAAGATCTGAGAGACGCTATAGAACACGATGACTATGCGAGAATGAAAGTCTTGATGGACGATCTTCAGAAAAAATCTCAAGAAGTGGGGCAAAAGCTTTATCAGCAAGCCGCAGCTGCCGGAAACGCGGGAGGAAATACCACCGGTAGTAGTTCTTCAAGCTCGAACAATGACTCTAACGACGAAACGGTAAATGCGGAATATCAAGGAAAGTAATTCATAATTTTAAATAAAAACGGAGGTGATTCGTATGGCAATTGAAAAAAGAAAGGGAAGAAGTGAAAGTTTGGACTTTTACACTCCTTTCAAAGAAATGCAAAAGATGATCGACAGAATCTTCGACGAATTTCCGTACGAGTGGCCAAGCATATCTTCGAAAATGGAGGGATTCATACCAGCAATAGACGTATTTGAGAATGACAAGGGATACGAGTTGGAAGTAGAACTTCCCGGTATGAAACGCGATGAAATCGAAATAAGCCTCAACGATCATGTTCTCACCATAAAGGGTGAGAAAAAGGACGAACACGTTGAAGAGAAAAAAGGTTCAAAAATTCTCGAAAGAACTTACGGTGCGTTTGAAAGATCTTTCACCATACCAGAAGATGTGGACAGCGAAAATATCAATGCAAAATACGAAGACGGAGTGCTCAAACTTACAATTCCAAAACGCCCCGAGTCTAAGAGCAAAAAAGTGAAGATCGAAGTTAAATGATGAAACAAAATGTGAGAGGGGCATCTGCCCCTCTTGTTTTTGGAGGTGCAACATATGCTTAATTTTGACGAATATACCGAAAAAGCAGCTCAAGTGATGATGTCCACTCAGGACATACTCACGAGGTACGGACAAGATCAGTTGAGATCTGAACATATTTTACTCGCCCTTCTTGAAGATGAAGAAAATGTGGCGGTAGAAGTACTAAAATACCTAAAGGTTGGCCTTGATAAATTGAAGAGCAAAACGGAAGAACTCGTGAGAGAATACGGCGGCTCAAAGTTTGCAAGTGGTGGCATAAAACAGATGTACATCACTCCAGATGCAAGGCACGTTCTTGAAGGAGCAAAAAAGGAAGCCTTCAGAATGGGAGATGAACGGATAGGTACCGAACACTTGCTGCTCAGTATGGTTAAAACGTCCGACTCCATGGCCGCACGTGTGCTTGGAAGATTTGGAGTAAACGATGAAAAAGTGTACAACGCGATCCTGAGCATCAGACGCAGTGGAAAATCGAAAGAAAGTGAAAATTTAGACGTTTTGGCAAAATTCACCTTGGATCTCACTGAAGAAGCACGTGCCCATAAACTCGATCCGGTTATAGGACGCGAAAAAGAGATCGAACGTGTGATCGAAATTCTTGGAAGAAAACGCAAAAATAACCCCGTATTGCTGGGTGATCCAGGTGTTGGTAAAACAGCCATTGTCGAAGGTCTCGCGCAATTCATCGTGAGTGGTAAAGTTCCGGATTACATGAGAAACAAGCGAGTTCTTTCCATAGACATGGGAAGACTTGTGGCCGGAACAAAATTTAGAGGAGAATTTGAGGAAAGGCTGAAGTCTCTGATCGACGCCGTGAAGGCATCAAATGGAAACATAATACTTTTTATCGACGAACTCCACACAGTTGTCGGTGCTGGAAGCGTCGAAGGAAGCCTGGATGCCTCGAATATGCTTAAACCTGCCCTTTCGCGCGGGGAATTGCGCTGCATTGGTGCCACCACCGTTGAAGAATACAGAAAACACGTGGAAAAGGACAAAGCTCTGGCAAGGAGATTCCAAACGATATACGTCAAGGAACCCACGGAAGAAGAAACCGTGAAAATTTTAAATGGGCTTAAGGCGGAATATGAAAAGCACCACGATGTCAAAATAGAACAGAGTGCGATTGAAGCCGCGGTAAAATTATCATCAAGATACATAAGCGATAGATTTCTACCTGATAAGGCGATAGACTTGATAGATGAAGCGGCTTCGCAAGTGAAGTTCGAAAACTCTTTCATCCCTACCGAATTGGTGGAAATGGAAAAACACATAGCAAAACTCGAAGAAGAGATCAACAACGCCGCACTAGAGGGAAATTATGAAAATGCCGCTCTGAAGAAGATAGAGTTAGAAAAGGAGAAAAATCAACTCAGCAAAATGCAAAACGAATGGCAAGAAAGGCAAAAGCACATTCCAAAGGTTGTTAACGAAGATGTAATCGCCAAAGTCATAGAACGTTGGACAGGCATTCCCGTAAGCCGATTACTCGAAAATGAACGTCAAAAACTTATGAACCTTGAAAATCTCATTCATGGTAGAATAGTCGATCAGGAAGAGGCCGTAAATATCGTCTCGGCAACCGTGAGACGTTCCCGAGCGGGTCTCAAAGATCCCAACAGACCACTTGGTTCTTTCATGTTCGTGGGACCAACTGGAGTGGGTAAAACAGAATTGGCAAGGGCGCTGGCTGAGGTTTTGTTTAACAGTGAAAGTGCTTTAATACGCATCGATATGTCTGAATACTCTGAAAAACACACCGTTTCGAGGCTCATAGGAGCCCCTCCGGGATATGTTGGATACGAAGAAGGTGGACAGCTCACTGAATCAGTCAGAAGACGGCCTTACAGCGTTATACTTCTCGATGAAATTGAGAAAGCCCATCCTGAAATATTCAACACTCTGCTCCAGGTTTTAGAAGATGGTAGACTCACGGACGGAAAGGGAAACACCGTTGACTTTAAAAATACCATAATAATAATGACATCCAACGTGGGATCGGAATACATACTTGACAGTGTTGAAAAAGGCGATTTCAACTATCTCGATGAAAGAATGCTCTCTGAAATAAGGCGTCATTTCAAGCCCGAGTTTCTCAACAGGTTGGATTCTATTATCGCATTCAAGCCATTAACCAAAGAGCACATGGAAAAAATCGCGGAAAAGTTCATTTCCAAGGTTGCCAAACTTTTGGAGGACAAAAACATCAAGATCAGTGTTACCCAAAAAGCCAAGAGTTTACTTGCAGAAAAAGGATACGACCCATCTTTGGGTGCAAGACCTTTGAGGAGAATTGTAGAATCAGAGATAGAAACCAAAATAGCCGACATGATCATATCAAATGAGATCAAAGAAAATGACAGCATCGAGGTGGACGCAGACGATGACTTAATAGTGGTAAGAAAAACGGTCTTGGAGGAGGTAGAAAAATGAGTGAGGAAAAGACTGGTAACGAAAGCGAGCAAAAGAAAAAAACTCTGACACCTAACGAAACCCTCCTCTTCGCTTTCAGTATCATAGAAGAAAAAGCCTGGATTTCGCTGGGGCTGATCAAAGATGCTGATGGTGAATTCCACAAGTCAAAGAAAGATTCAAAACTACTGATCGACACTCTCTCAAAAATGGCAGAAAGCTTCGAATCTCAATTTGATGAAAAGGTGCTTAAAGATCTGAAAAATCAAATAGCAAACCTCCAACTCAATTTCGTTAATCAATTCAAAAACTGATCACACAAATACAAAGGGGTGGAGAAACTTTTCTCCACCTCTATTGTATTTTTCACTCTTCAAGCGAAATGGCGCTAACAGGGCAAGAATCCTTTGCGTCTTCACAGCATCCCGCGCTGCAATCATCCGCTATGACGTGAGCTTTTCCGTCATCTCTGAGTTCAAAAACGTCAGGGCAAAGACTGGAGCACACTCCACACCCTATACACAGATCTTCGTTAACAACTGCTTTCATCTTTATCGCACCTCCATCTTTTTTTATGACTTTATCCACTCGTAGATTTCCTCTCTGCGATAGGATAAAACGCTGTTTAACACCTTTAGAATTATATCACACCTCGTGATTCATGATTCCCTAAAAGCAATACTCAAAATGTCAAAGAATGTCGTTATTCAAAAAATGTTACCCACTATCTTGAAGAGGACCAAAAATCATCACAATACGAGATCTCTAACTACCAATCATTTCCGTGATCTTAACATCTTCTCTGAGATCAATTTCATCAATGAAACACATGTAGGGTCCTTCAATACCGTTGAACTTCGTGTTGTAATCCACGGTGTACGCACCGGCATTTAAAAAATAAATGATATCTCCAAGTGTGATATTCTCAGGAAGATCCACCTCATCGTATATAACATCCACGCTGTCACATGTGGGACCGGCTAAAGTAAAGGATTTACAAACGACGTTTTCTTTTCCATCAACCACAAGTTCATATCTTAGGTCTTCGATAGTTTCCATCAAACCGTGAAACACTCCGGCATCCAAATACACCCAATCTTTCATGTCTTTGGTAGATCTGAGTATCACCCGCGACACGAGCACACCGGCATCTCCAACCATCGATCTGCCCGGTTCGATGAACAAAACTGGACGATCCATAAAATTGAAAAACTCTTCTATACTCTCATTTATAACTTCCCCAATTTCTTCAACTGTCGGAATATCTCTAACATATTTTATGGGCATTCCACCACCCAGATTTATAATGTTCATCCTTATTCCTTGAAGACGAGCAAACCAAAAGATATCTGCCACTTTCATGAGTGCCTCTTTCCAACTGTATTTATCATAACATTGCGAACCCACGTGAAAAGAGACACCCACAGGGTTAAGGTCAAGCCTTTTGGCATAAACCACAAGATCTTTAACGTGATCTATGTTAGTTCCAAACTTTTTGGAAAGAGGCCAATCACTATCTGTACCTCCCATACCAATTCTCAAATACACCTTGGCGTTTGGAGCATTTCTTGCGATCTTTTCAAGCTCCATTTCCGCATCGGCAGCAAAGAGGTCAACTCCCACGCTTTTCGCAAATTTTATGTCTTCTTCCCTTTTAATGGTGTTTCCAAAACTGAGATTTGAAGCTGGGACTCCCATGCTCAAAAGCTTTTCTATTTCAGTTCGAGATGCAACGTCAAAAGAAGAGCCAAGTTCGTGGAGTTTTTTCAACACACGCAAGTGAGAATTCGCCTTCACAGCGTAAAAAATCCTCACTCCAGGAATAGAACTCTTCAACTTTTTATAATTTCTTTCCACGGTATCCAAATCCATCAAAACGAACGGAGTACGAACGCTCTGGGCAAATTCTCTCACTTTTGTTGTGATTTCCATGCCACCCCACCTCTTTCAAAAAGAATTCAAAGAATGATAATACTAAAATAGTTATCATTCAAAGAACGATGGGGTTAAAATTACTTTTCTTTCATGATGCTTTTTATCTTATCACTTACGCCGGCTTTCTTTCCAGGCACACACAGATCAGGTGAAGCACCCTTTTCCACAATTGCATGTGCATAGGCCGAACACCCTGGATAACCACACATACCACAGTTTGCACCCGGCAAAACCTTTATAATCTCTTCAACACGTGGATCTTCCTTGACTTCAAACTTCTTCGCGGCGATTGACAATCCCAGGCCCGCCGCAAAGCCCATTACACCCAAAAGAATAACTGAATAGATCAAAACCTGCATTTTTCATCACACCTTTATCATGCCCGTAAAGGCCTCGAAACTCATAGATAAAATAAAAGCAGTTATAAACGCCGCGGGCATTCCCTCAAAAGAAGCTGGAAGTTCGTTTATATCAAGTTTTTCCCTTAAAGAGGAGAAAAGAATTATCGCAATGGCAAAACCCAAGGCGGATCCCACCGAATTAAAAATGGTTCCCATAAGGGTATAATTCTTTTGAACATTCAAAAGTGCGAGACCCAAAACGGCACAATTCGTTGTTATGAGTGGAAGATATATACCGAGTGCACTGTAGAGCGTTGGATTTGATTTCTTCAAGAAAAGCTCTAACAACTGTACAAGCGCCGCTATAACGAGTATGAAAACGATTATTTTCAGAAATTCGACATGCCACGCCATCAACAGCAAGTTCAAAAACCAAGTAACAATGCCAGCTACAACCATAACGAATATGACACCCAACGACATGCCCACCGCCGTGTCTATCTTCTTGGAAACACCAAAAAACGGGCACAATCCAAGAAATCTGACGAGCAAAAAGTTATTTATCAACATTGCCGCAAATAGCAGTGCAAAAAGTCTACCAAAATCCATTTAACTCACCCCTTTAAGCTCGCTTCCGAGACTTTCTCACAATGGAAATATGGTGAAAAATCGCCATGTAAAATCCTATGATCAGAAACGCTCCTGGTGGAAGAACGGTTACAAAAACTGCGTACGCCTTTGGCCACAATCTGTATCCAAAAATTGTGCCGTTACCCAACACTTCACGCGTTATTCCCAAAAGCAGTATTGCACCTATAAAACCCAATCCCATTCCAAGCCCATCAAGGAATGACTTCCAAACGCTATTTTTTGACGCAAATGCTTCCGCACGCCCCATTATTATGCAGTTTACAACTATGAGAGGGACGTACAAACCAAGGTTGGTCCACAAATGATACATGTAACCGTGCATGAGCAAGTCCACGATCGTCACAAGCGCCGCTATTACGGAAATATAAGCTGGTATTCTTATTTGATCGGGTATGATTTTCCTTATCGAAGATATAAAAATGTTTGAGAGTATCAGAACACCAGTTGCCGCTAAACCCATTCCCAAAGCATTGTTGGCATTTGTAGAAGTCGCCAAAGTTGGACAAAGTCCCAAAACTTGGGCAAAAGTCGGATTTTCCCGTATCAATCCAGCTGTGAATGTACCAAAAGATGTCTTTGAAGCGTTTGCCATTTCACCTTGCCTCCTTTTCAAGAAAGTCGTACATGGCATTAAGAGTATTCACAACTGCACGAGGCGTTATTGTGGCTCCTGTCATCACATCACTTGTAACGACTATACCTTCTTTCTTATACTGACCGAGTTTAGAAATATAATCCGAAGGAAGTGGAAAAAGATTGGCATCTTTGTTCACCTTCACGCCTCTCTTAAAACCGGAATTTGGAATTGAAAAAAATCTTCTCCTCACATTGTTGTTATTTATTTTGGCGCCAAGCCCTGGCGTCTCAGACGAATAATTTATAACATCTATCGCGTTTTCGTAGAATTTTTTATCTCTTTGCTGGATGAAAGCCGCGACTGTGACAACTTTGCCACCAAAACCTATTCCGTAACCTGTGAGAACGTAAATGGGTAATCCATCCTTACCCAAAAATTTGTAAACGGGAGAAAGCACGTAACCAGGATATTTAGGATCTTTGTAGAGCAGTCCAGAAGGATTCGATTTCCAAATTTTGGAGTCAAGCTGTGCGAGAGATGTTGGGATTTGGTTCTTATTTACCAGGAGCTTTCCGGTTTGAGGACTTGTGAGAACAAATTTTATTGCCGAAAGTTTTGCCTCCAAATCTGATTTGGCAATTGGCTTTTCGGTGATCATGTAAACAAAACCCAAAACAACCCCCAACACGACCATCAAGATCGTCAAAATTAACGCTATTTTTATATGCTTACCCATTTTTCCTCACCATCCCAAAAACCTTTGGCTTGGTGATCTGGTTTATAAACGGAACGAGCGCGTTCATCAGAAGTATGGCAAAGTTAACACCTTCCGGAAACGCCCCCACATATCGTATCATGATCGTTATAACGCCACAACCTATGCCAAATATCCATTTTCCCTTCGCGGTAACCGGACTGGTTGCGGGATCGGTAGCCATGAAAAGTGCACCAAGCATTACGCCACCAAGCATTATCGCCGTTACGGGATCCAAATAAGCTGATGGATTTGCCATCCAGAAAAGTGCGGAAAGAACGAATGTCGTTCCTATGTACGCAACCGGTATTTCGTAAGATACTATGCCACGCCACCAGAGATAGAGAAACCCGGCAACGAGTGCTATCACGCTCATCTCACCTGCCGATCCAGGAAGATTCCCAACAAACGAATTGAAAACCATGCTTGGAAAATGCTGAGTGGCGGCAGCTACCCCATGCAACTTAGTGTATCCCAAAGGTGTGGCGGTTGTTTGAATGTTAAAAGCCGCTCTGGTAAAATTGAACCACTCCACTTTTGGCCAGGTTGTCATGGCAGCTGGAAATGATATGTACATGAAAAGCCTCCCAACGAGAGCGGGGTTGAAAGGGTTGTTCCCTATTCCACCGTAAATTTCTTTTCCCGCTACGATGGCAATAAACACACCAACCGCCATCATCCACCACGAAATGCCAGCCGGAACGTTGAATGCCAACAGAAGTCCCGTTACGGCCGCTGAACCATCCGGGCGAAAGGTGCTTTTCTTCATCATAACTCGCATGGCAAACCATTCAATTCCCTCTGCCAGAATCATCGAACCCACTTCTAAAACGAGCATGTACCATCCCCACATCAAAACAGCCAACACGCCAGCAGGGATGAGTGCGATCAAAACATCAAGCATTATTCTTCTGGTAGAGATATGCGAATGTATGTGTGGTGCAGGTGCAAGGGTCAGATTCACTTTCATCGCCTCCCGAGAGCCCTTATCACATTTTTCGCCGTTTTAAACGCTTTAACATGGTCAATGTTTGATGGACAAACGTAGGCACACGATCCGCACTCTATACAATCCATCAGATGATCATCAGCCATCTCGTTAAATCTCTTCTTCTTAAACAATTTGTAGAGTAAATAAGGTTCTAACATCATGGGACACGCTTTAACACATCTGGCACACCCAATACAATTCATCTCTGTGCCTTTTTTCACAATTTCGTTAGTTAAAACTGTTATTCCGGAGGTTCCCTTCATTATCCCAATATCAAGTGTGCTTATGGCAATTCCCATCATAGGCCCACCCAGTACAACCCGCGAAACATTTTCTCTGAGCTTTGCAAGATCAACAAGCTCTGATACAGGGGTTCCAATTCTCGCGATCAAGTTTTTCGGACTTTCAACACCTTCGCCGGTGACACTTACTCCCCTTTCGACAAGAGGCTCACCAAGTTCAAGGGCCTTGTACATGGCACGTGCAGTTGAAACATTTTGGACAACCACTCCCACGTCCATGGGAAGTCCACCAGCTGGGACTACCCGCTTAGTCATGGCGTATATGAGATGTTTTTCAGAACCTTGTGGATACTTTGTGGGAAGCTTTACAACTTCGACACCGACAGGTCCTCCAGCGCGCTTCATGGCATCTATCGCTTGAGGTTTGTTCTCTTCTACTCCCACGAGTATGTGCTTCACCCCCAAGGCTCTTGCAAAAGCAAGCCCACCTTTTATAACTTCCTCAGAAAATTCAACCATTATCCTGTCATCAATGGTCAAATAAGGTTCACACTCTGCACCGTTAAGTATTAAGGTGTCAACTTTCTTAGATGGTGAAAGTTTCACATGTGTGGGAAAGGTGGCTCCACCCATTCCCACGAGTCCTGCTTCTTGAGCGCGCTTCACGATTTCTTTTGGTTCGAACTGCTCGTAAGATTTAGCAGGCATGAGCCTTACCCATTCATCATCACTTTTGGTTTCTATCACCACCACCTCTGCCGGGCGAGAAGTTACAGGGTGCTTTTGTTTTTTCACTTCCACAACACGACCGGTTACGGGTGAATGCAACGGAACTGAAACGAATCCATCCGACTCGGCAATTTTTTGGCCGGTCTTAACATCTGCACCAACTTCAACCGTGATTTTTGGAGGTTTACCAAGATTCTGCGCAACGAACAACTCCACTTTCGATGGAACTGAAACCTTTTCAATTGGCACATGTTTCCCGAGTTTCTTGGTTTGAGGATGAACTCCTCCCATAAAAGTCCAAACACTCAAGCAGATCATCTCCTTACATGACGAAAGGTTTTAGCGTTTTCTTCATTTTTTCAATACGCATTCGTTGGTTCTCATAGCCTTCTCTTTCCATAAGTGCGTACGTGTTGAGTTTTCCAAGCTCAACTCCCGGTTGGTCAAAAGTGTTGATGCCGTAAAGGTAACCCATGGCGGTCACAAGTGATTCATAATATCCAAAAAACCTTCCCACTTCTCTTGCGTCTATTCTTTCAAAGATCAGCGTTATGTTGGGTCTCCCATGTTCCACAAGTGCAAGTGCAGTGGCCTCCTGTTCACTGTTCATCAATTCCGACATCTTCGCCCCTCCAAGATAAGAAAGTTCTTGACGCTCTTTATGAACCTTGGGAATTCTGATTTCTTTTCTGAACTTGTTTACTCTGAGGAAGGTTATTATTTTATCATTCGGCCCCTCCATATACAGCTGGACTTGAGAGTGCTGATCTACCGTTCCCAACGCCTTTACAGGTGTTTGTCCGGCATTTACCACTTCTCCAGTCAACGTCCTCTCTTTGCCAAGAGATTCGGCCCAAAGCTGACGATACCAATCCGCTAGTTTGTAAAGCGCGTTCGAATAGGCCATCATCACAGATATCCTTTTACCCATTTCCGAATAGAGATAATGAATCGCGGCGTTAAAAAGCACCGGGTTTTTCAACGTATCATCCTGCGAGAGAAAAGTCGTCACAGCCTCTTTGGCACCTTCAACCAGTGATTTAACGTCCACGCCCATAACAGCCGAGCTTAAGAGTCCAACTGACGTCAACACGCTGAACCTTCCACCAACATTTGAAGGTATTTCAAGGCTCGGAATTTCTTCATCTATTGATATCTTGCGCAAAACTCCTTCGTTTGGATCGGTGGTAAAAACGATGTGAGACTTTGGCTCTATTCCACGCGATTCAAGTAATCCCCTTACAATCATGTAATTGGCCATCGTTTCTGCGGTAGAACCAGATTTACTTATAACGTTGAACACCGTCTCAGAT
>WFSH01000003.1 GCA_015486145.1 Mesoaciditogaceae bacterium | reverse complement strand
TTTTTTACGAAGATCCGGAAACGGCGATGGAGAAAATGTCTATAGAGCTTGGAATGAGTGTTGAAGAGATTAAGATCGTTGAACGAGAAATACTTAGAAATCAAGTTTTATCGTTGGACAAATATCTCATGCCAAATGAAGAATTCGCCGATTTGATTCCATCTGAAGATCGTACACCAAAAGAATTGTACGAAGAAGAAGAAACAATTTTAAAACTTAAAGAAGCTATTGATAGTCTAAAAGAGAGAGAGAAATTGGTGCTTTCACTTTACTACAATGAGGAACTGACTTTTAGGGAAATTGCCCATATTTTGGGGATAAGTGAGTCGAGGGTTTGTCAAATACATTCGATGTCTCTTTCTAAAATCAAAGGTAAGTTGAGAGGGATGAGGTAAGTTGTTAAGGCCAATTGATCTGCAGGTCGTGATCGTAAAAGGCGTAGATAACGCCCAGAACATGAGTTATTCTCAGCAAATGATGAGTTCTGCACAGCAAACCGTGAATCTTGAAGAGCAAAAGAAAATGAACGAGAACATGCACAAAGTACTTGCGAGGGATGAATCGCGAAACCCCAATGTCCGCACTTCCACAGAATCTGGGGAGAATAAAAATTATTATTTTTCGGGCAGACGTAAAAAGAAGCGACAAAGTGTAGATCCTTATCGAGGAAAGGTGATAGATGTACGCCTGTGAAAGAATGGAAAGAGAAAGTTGAAGAGGCCGCGCGCAATTTAAAAATAAGCGGTTCTGATATTAACATTTATTCAGCCGGGAAAGCTGGGGTTTTGTCTTGTGTTTTATCGTTGGTTCATCAAGGTGAAAATCCCGTGGTTGTTCTTCCAAACGTCAGAGACGTCCGTGAGATATCAAAGGGCTTGGAAGAACTAAAAATTGAGCACTCCGTTTTGCCAGACATCGATATCTTGCCCTTTGAGGCTCTTGAACCATCTAAGTTGGGGATCTCTTCAAGGATAGAAGCACTGAAGGCACTTCTTGAAGGTGAAAAGGTGGTCGTAACGGACGTGATGGCCATTCTTAAACGTACAGCTCCACCTCAATTTTTTATGGAAAAGCATGTGCTGTCAAGGGGAAAGAAAATGCCAAGCGATTTCACAAAATGGCTGGTAAGAGTGGGCTATGTTCGCACGATGACTGTGAGAAGTGTGGGAGAATTTTCAGTGAGAGGGAACATCGTTGATGTTTTTTCTCCTAAAAGTGGTCCCATACGGGTGGAAACCTTTGACGTTGATGTGGAATCATTGCGAACTTTTGATCCGGAGACACAACTCAGTGTTTCAAAGTTAAATGAGGTAGAAATATTACCTTTTATGGAGTTTTGTAAAGATGAAAAATCTTTGGAATTGGCCAACAAAAGGCTTCAAGATTTGGGACATCCTGAACTTTCCAAAAATCCTCCGGAAAAACTTCAAGGTATGAATGGTTTGTTTTGGAAAGACTCATATTGTGGAATAGATTATATTCCCAACAACGTACATCTCCTCGTTTACGAACTTAAAGAATGTGAGTCACATTATGAAGAATACGAACGTGAAATATTTGAGTTGTACGACGAATCTTTTCACGATATCTACAAACGTTTCTCTTATGTTTCGTTTGAAAGATTTGATCATGTCAAAACAATACACATAACTCAAGAACCTCTTCAAATGCCATTTAACGACTCTTATGCCTTTTCCATCGATGTTGAAATGCCCTTTGCGTTTGAAAAGCACCATGCTCGTCGTTTCGAGGAAAAAGTTGAGGATTTTTCTGAAATAGAACCTGGTAGTCTTGTGGTGCACGCTGACCATGGCATAGGGATTTATCAAGGAACACAGATAATAGAAGATGCTGACGGTATAAATGAATATTTGAAAATACTTTACAAGCACAACGCGGTACTTTACGTACCCGTTGAAAAATTCACCAAAATAAACAAATACATAGGTTCGAAAGATAAGGTGACTTTATCTGACATAAGTGGAAAAGAATGGAGAAGGCTCAAAGAAAAGGTGAAAGCAGATGTTGAAGCTGATGTCAGATCTCTGTTGAGGCTTTACGCCATGCGTGAGGAATCTCGCGGATTTTCTTTTTCGGGTAACGCAGAACTTGAAGAAGCGTTTTCGAAGAGTTTTGAATACGTTGAAACTGCGGATCAAGAAAAAGCCCTTGAGGACGTGTTCAAAGATATGGCGTCAGTTAAGCCCATGGACAGACTTATATGTGGTGATGCCGGCTTTGGAAAAACCGAAATTGCGCTTAGAGCGGCCTTCCGTGCCGTGGTTAATGGGAAACAAGTGGCAGTTCTTGTCCCAACCACTGTTCTTGCAAGGCAGCATTACAATCTTTTCGCTTCGCGTATGGAACCCTTTGGCGTCAAAGTTTCGCTTTTATCCTCACAAATTGGTGCTCAGGAAAAATTGAAAACGTTAAAAGAAGTGGCAAACGGTAAAACAGATGTTATCATTGGCACACATTCCTTAATATCTGGAAAAATTTCTTTCAAAGATCTCGGATTGGTGATAATAGATGAGGAACAGAGATTTGGAACAAAACAAAAAGAAGCGTTGAAAAAATTGCGGTTGAATGTTGATGTTTTGACGCTTGCTGCAACTCCAATTCCAAGAACTCTGCACATGGCACTTGCTGGAATAAAAGAAATGTCAGTCATACAAACTCCTCCCCTTGGTCGATCAACCCCAAGAATTTACGTTGCAAAGTGGAATGAAAAGGTTGTGCAGAGTGCCATTTTAAGAGAAGTCAATCGTGGTGGACAAGTTTTTTACGTTCACAACAGGGTGGAAGATTTGGAAAATGTGACCGAAAGGCTGGAAGAACTTCTCCCATCTGTAAAAATCGCTTGTGTGCATGGCCAAATGCCAAGACACTCTTTTATAAAAGCAATAGATGGTTTCTATTCTGGTAAAATAGACGTCTTAGTCGCAACAACTGTGGTCGAAAGTGGGGTGGACGTTCCAAATGCAAATACCCTTATCGTGGATGATGTGGAAAGGTATGGTTTGGGTCAGCTTTATCAACTCAAAGGAAGGGTGGGACGTTCTGACAAGAGAGCTTTCATATACCTCATGTACTTCAAAGACCCATCTGCGTTGGTTAAAGAAAGACTCAATGCGATATCCAAATACTCCGAACCGGGGAGTGCCATGGAATTATCTCTCAAGGATATGGAAATACGTGGAGTGGGAGAAGTTTTAGGTCTTCGTCAACATGGACATATAGATTCTGTTGGGTTACAAATGTATCGTGATATACTGAAGAAAACGATATCCAAGTTGAGAGGGGAATTTTTTGAAGAGGAAGTGCAGGAAGTTGAAGTTGAACTTCCCTCTTCTGTGCTCCCAACTGAATATATTCCAGATTCCATTGAAAGGATGAAATTGTATCGAAGGTTGGCAGGTGTTCGCACGCTCGAAGAGGTGGATGAAATTGTCAAAGAGATGCGTGACAGGTTTGGCCCTATCCCCTCGTCGGTTGAAACGCTCTTAGATCATTCTAAAATTAGGGCATTGCTCTTATCACTTGGTGTTAACAGCGTTAAAAGGCATGGCAAAGATGTAGAAATGGTCTTTTCAAAGAGAGAAGATTTGTCTAATTTTTCGAGATTTTACAAAGAGTGCTTAACAAATCCATCTAAAAATGTTATGATCTTGCGCGGTGTGATCATCAAAAATGATCTCAAATTACTGTTAAAAATTTTGTTAAATTATCAAAAAAATGTATTACATAAGAAGGAAGGAGTAGCTTGAATGAATTGGATGCAAAAAATGAGAAAACACGCTTTTCTTATCGTATGGATAATCGTTATCACATTTGTGGTAGGTTTTGGATGGATGTCCATATCAGCTTATCTCGGAGGATCTCACTCATCGGCGTCATCTACCTATAAACCGTCTCCGAATCAAGCAATTGCTCTGTTGACCAAAAATGGAACACCCCTGACTTACAAGTATTGGGTAATGCCAACCGAACTCCAAAACTACATGCAAAATGTCATATCCAATTACAAGAATTATTATGGAACAACACCAGACCCCTTGTTTGTAGAACCAAAACTTCAGGTGAACGCGATTAAACAGTTGGTCGATCAGAAAGTCATAGATTATTTTGCGAGCGCCAACAAAATCAGCGTCTCAAAAAATGAGGTGGATTCACAGTTAGCTGCGATTGTAAAAAAGTATACATCGAATCCACAAGCGAAAGATTACATAATAAGAAGGTATGGTTCAATAAAGAACTTTGAAAATGAGATCAGATCTGACGTGAAGCAAAACCTCATATCACAAAAAGTTATGTCCTTGGTGGCAAACGTCACGGAAAATGACGTGAAAAAGTATTACGATGCTCACAAAGCCGAGATAGAAAACAAGTATGACGAGGTAAAGGCCGCCCACATACTTGTCTCCAGCAAGGCAACGGCAGATAGAATTCTTAAATTGATAAAATCCAAAAAGATAACTTTTTCGGAAGCTGCCAAAAAATATTCGAAAGACACTGCATCGGCTACAAATGGCGGAGAACTCGGGTGGTTTACAAGAACCCAGATGGTGCCCCAGTTTAGCGATGCCGCGTTCAATGCAAAAGTTGGTCAAATTGTTGGACCTGTTCAAAGTAAATATGGTTGGCATTTGATAGATGTTGAGGGCAAGAAATTGTACAACACGTTCAATGCCGTTAAAGCCTCCTCACCCGTTTACAATCAATTGGTAACCCAAGTCAAAAATGAGAAATTCGTAAGTTGGTTGAAGAAATACAAAAAAGAGGAGGGAATTTCGTATCAAATTCAAGGCGATGTACTGCCTTACGTGCAAACTTTTTATTCAATTCCCGCCACCAACACGAAAAGAATTAAAATGTTCATAGAGCAAATGAATTCTTACGTGTATCCATCCACAAACGCCACGGTTAACACGTCTATAGATCCGAGACTGTTGGCACTTTATGAATCTGCACTTGAAGAATACAAAAATGACTTGCAATCGCAAAATACAGCGCTTGAAAGTTATTACTACAGTGCTGGAACATTTCCCGCTTCTTATGAAAGCCTTCCAGCCACCGTTTTGCAGGAAAAAATGGACAAAGTGAACAAGGAGATGAATACCGCCACAGGAACAACTTTTTCAAAACTTTTTAACGAGAAAATGGAACTTCAAAAAGCCCTTAACTATGCAAATTCTATTGAAAAGCTGAAAAAGATGGGATACAAGACCATTAAAAGCATTAAAGAGGCTTACGC
>WFSH01000002.1 GCA_015486145.1 Mesoaciditogaceae bacterium | reverse complement strand
GCATACTAACATCCTGTTAGATTCGCTTTCTCGGCACATCCTGTGCCTCCAGCTTCGTTATTTCACATCTTGTATGGCGTCTTCATATGTTTTGACGAAGGCTTCAAGGGGTGGTAAAAACGAAAAAACAAGATCAAAGTATGCTCAGACATTTATTCTTGAATACTTCACTTTCTTGGCACGTCCTGTGCTTTCCTTCGCAGCTATCAATTTGATCGTGAAAATGTTCATTCCAGCCAACGAGCCGGAATCTCGTTTTGAAGAGATCCTGAATCAAGTTCAGGATAACAATGTGGATAATTCAGCAGCCTTTTGTACGGGCAATTCATGAATTGCCCCTACGAAACAAAAAAACAATGAGCTCATATGTCCTGACAGTACTTCGAGAGTGCTTGTCCTTTTACTTAATGACAAGGTGTTTTGAATGACTTTGTTCAAAGTTACAAAGACAGAATAGTTTTACTCACACAAGAATGAAGAGAGTCAAATTCTTTGATTTTTGAATGGGAAAAGATCCGGACTTGATAGGTCCAGAGTTTCTAAAAGATCGGGGAGCTCGGCGACGTTGTTGATCCTAACACCTGGCCAACCCTTGTAAAGATCACAGTGATCAATATGCACGGCGGGAATGCCGCTTTTATTTGCACCTAAAACGTCTAAGTAAAAGAGATCTCCAATGAAGAGAGTTCGAGATCTTGAAAGATTGAGATCGCTTATTGCCATGTCAAAAATCCGAGGATTCGGTTTTTCCATTCCCACAACATAAGAGTCGTAAATTTTTTCCATAAATTCATTCAATCCAATCTTTTTAAGTATATCGCTTACCCTGCCATCCGAATTTGAAATGACAGACATGTGATAGCCTCTCGCTTTCAAAATAGACAGGGTATTTTTAACGCCATCAAAAGTGCTTGACCACAGGCTCAATTTTTTATCTTCTGCTGCTATACCATCGATCAGATTGTTGACTTCGTCTTCATTAATGGTGAGAGTTTTGAGATATTCTCTAAAGTAACCCCGTATAAAATCTCCCTGCCAAAGTTTTCTCCCCTCTTTCAAATACATGTCTATTTTGTAATTCACTTCAAATGCGCGCCTCATCAATTTTTCAATCTCAGCTTCGATTTTGTGCCTTTTCAAAAAATTGGAGAGTCTTTCATAATCCAAGTAGCAAAGCGTGTCACACGCGTCAAAGAGCAAATATACTTTGCTTTTCATCATTTGATCCCCGATCTGAAAAGGCCACCCACAAAGTACTTTTGTAAGAACATGAAGGCTATAACTATGGGAAGCATTGAGAAAGTCGCAGCTGCCATGAGTTGGTTGAAAATGGTACCAGAATTTATTGTGAAATTTTGAAGTCCGACTGGAATGGTTCGCATGCTTGCCGTATCGGTCATTATCAACACCCACAAGAATGCATTCCAACTGCCGACAAACGTTAAAAGTGCGCCCGTTA
Organism: Mesoaciditogaceae bacterium; assembly: GCA_015486145.1. GTDB lineage: Bacteria > Thermotogota > Thermotogae > Mesoaciditogales > Mesoaciditogaceae > WFSH01. The sequence goes on along the minus strand of WFSH01000002.1, from coordinate 4,423 downwards.
TCACAACCGGTCTCGAAATCGGAACCACTATGGACCACAAAAATTTCCACGAAGATGCACCGTCGATTTTAGCGGCATCGTAAAAATCTTGAGGTATCGAGTTGAAAGCTTGTCTCATCAGAAAGACAACAAACGCGCTGGATGCCCAAGGGATTATCAGAGCGTAATAAGTGTTAAGCCAGCCGATGTTGTGTATGGTTAAGTAGTTGGCAACTAACAAAACTTGGTACGGAATCATCATGGTGGCTATCACAGCCACAAACAGCTTGTCCCTGCCCGGAAATCTGAGTTTTGAAAATGCAAAAGCCATCATTGCATCGAATATGATGTTGAGGATGGTTGTCACCGAAGCGATGAAAATACTGTTTATGTAGTATCTTCCAAATGGCGCTGAATTCCAGGCAGAAACGTAGTTTTGAAAGAAATTGGCCAACACTTGCCAGAAGTTGTAATGTGCCGTTACCTCTATGCCGCTATTTATGAACCACACGAAGCTAATACCTTTGAGTTTTATTTTTATCTCATTTCCATTTTGATAAACACTTTCTACAATGGAAGGTGCCTTGAGAATTTTCATTTTATGAGAGTGTGGGACAAATTCCACCTTTATAGGATCATTCAACTTTTTATTCTTACTTTCTTCGAAAAATTTGTCCATGTTCTTAAAAACACTTACCACATTTTCATAATCGCGGATTTTGGTGGCGGTCGATTTTGGAACGTCTTTTGATGCTTCCTCAAGCAACACTTTGATATTTATGAGCTCTTTTAAAGAAAGAGGTCCAATTCCACGTTTGTACTTTAAAAGCTCTTGTTTAATTTTGGAAGGCATTTTGATTGAAACGATGTGATTTATAAAATCTATTCTGTTGAAGATCGGGTTGGAACGGTACAGGAAAGCGTCGTAAAAATTCAAAATGTACTCCATCGGCTTTGTTCTGTATTTTTCCAAAGAATCGATGGATTTTTTTATATAGGCCGGTAAAGAAAGTTTGGAATTTTCCATAATTACTTTCTGAAAATCTTGTGTGCTAACTTTGGAGGCGTATTTGGCGAATCCTCCCTCTTTGGATAACAAAGAGATCGTCAATACCCCTCTTCTTGGCATTGTACCAGTTCCCCTGTAGCCAGACGCCCCGAGTATTTTCACAATTAAAGTGTTAGGACTTGCCAATCCACTCGTCTTTTTGGGAGAGGATGATAAAGAACTAAACAGAGACTCAAGGGAGAGTGTTGAAGAATTCACGTTTTGAGAAGATCTTATTTTTCCTATGCTGGCCCGAAGTTTTCTCGATGAAAGAGCATTTACCGTACCCCAGCGTGGTGGGTAACTCAGAACCTCGCTGTTGGTTTTAAAGGAAGTATCGACCATCCAAACCAAGGGCCCAATCGCGAACGCCGCCAGAATGAATGCAAGGATGTAGTATAAAATTTGCAGCAATTTGTTCTTTTTTGTCTTCATATTCTCACTCTCACACGATTTCTATTTTTTCTTCAGTTACTTTGAATTGTACCAACGTTAAGATCATTATAATACCGAGTAAAACATATGCGGCCGCTGAAGCGAGGCCCATCTGCTGGTTGTTGTAAAATGTGTTGTATATGTAAAACACCATGGTCAATCCGCTGTTGGCGTAAGGTCCCGGCATTTGATGATACAAAACGTAAACTTGTGTAAAGACTTGAAAAGCACCGATAAATGAGACCACCACCACGAAAAATGTCATGGGTTTCAAAAGAGGCCAGGTGATGTAAGCGAACTTTTGAAGAGAATTGGCTCCCTCTATTTCCGCCGCCTCGTAATATTCGTCGTCTATGTTTTGGAGTCCAGAAAGGAATATGAGACCGTAGTACCCGAAAAATTGCCAAATGGTCAATATGGCAACTGTGGGCATGGTTAACGATGCACTGTTAAGCCAGTTTATGGGTGAAATGCCAAACCACGAGAGTATGTAATTTATTATTCCGTAGTGATAGTTGTAAAGCCACATCCATACCAAACTTATGGCAACTATGGAAGTTACGTATGGGGTGAAATAAGCAGTTCTAAAAAAGCTCTGAAAAAATTTGAGATTTTTCATCAGCAAAGCAGCTATCAAGGAAATGGCAATTGTCAGAGGTACATCGATTATGACAAAATATATCGTATTCCATATGGACATTATAAATGCGTTATTTTGGGCAACAGCGTAAAAGAGGTTATATAAGCCAAATTGATTTGGTATCAAAAGTCGGATCAACAAGTAAAAACCAAGAATTGAAAGCAAAAATACCGTTATATGTTCTTTAAAGATATGAGTTTTTCTCAATTCCCAAAACACGAGTATACCAAGTGCTATCCATACAAAAACGATGTAGAATGCTTCTTTCATATACATAATACCAGGGTACGCGAAAATTATATCGAAGGCTGGAAATAACGTTGAAAGAAGAATTTTTTTGATGACAGAATGAGATTTGAATTTTACCCATGTAAATAATGCGGCACTTAAAGTGAGAGCAAAGACAAAATAAGCTACCGAATAATCCAACCCTATCCAGAAGGAATAAGGTAATTTGCCCACAGAAAAAAGGTAAGCATAATTAGAAAACCCAATAAAAACATTTCCTGAAGTACTGGTTGTGTTAAAAAAGCTAAGAAAAAAAGAGTAAACGGCTGGCCAGTAGATAAAGAGACCGAATATTGCCAACGCCGGAAGTATATAAAGATAAGCCACCCAATTTACACTCTTCTTTTTTGCCATTAACCTACCTCCCTAAAAGGCGGGTGTTTTAAAACCCGCCTTGTTTGGATGAGAATTTTCACTTGTTTAAAAACTTCGCCTTTATTTGTTTCGCTTGTTTTTGTGCCTGATCAAGTGCCTCTTGCGGTGTTTTCGTAAAGTGTATTGCATCCTCGAACGCGGTTCTTATAACATTTCTCACACTTGTCCACCATGGAATAGAAGGAGCGAAATACTTTGAAGTGTCAAGGCCTACCAGAATAGATCCCACACCATTGGGATTTTGTGCAACAAAAGCTTTCCATTTTGGCAGTTTTGCAACTTCCTTGTTTACGGGGATATACCCAGTTTTTACCGCCCAAAAGAGTTGTACTTGAGGGCTTAAAAGAAACTTCAAGTATTCCCATGCTGCGGTTTGTTGCGCTTTGCTGCCGGTGTTAAAAATTTCTATGTATTGACCATGAGTCATTGGTTTGAAAGTGACATCTCTTGGGATTGGAACCATAACTATTCCATCTGATTGTCCAGCTATATCTGAAAGATCGTATGTGAGTTCTGCACTCCCACCCAGCAACATGGCAACGGAAGAAGTGGATAGCTCGTTATCAAAGTATCCGAACTTTGCATATGCGTATCCCTCTTTGACAAGATTGACCAAGAAAGTCAGTGCTTTAACATTTTGAGGGGAGTTGATCGTCAGTTTTCCATTTTTGATATATTGACCACCAAATTGATAAGCCACAGCTGTGAATTGTCTGTAAGTGGTTCTAAATCCGAGTCCGTACCTCACTGTTTTTCCATTTTTCTTGATCGTCAGAAGTTTTGCATCTTGTGCCAACTCTTGCATGGTTTTTGGAGGGGTAATTCCCGCGTTTTCAAGCATTTTGGGTCTTATGAAAAGCAGGAACGTGTCCACATTGAAGGGAAGCGCATAGATTTTGCCGTTGACGCTACCTGGGATCAAAAGATGCGAATACACAGAATCGGTGACTTTCAAGTAATTTGGAAAATCGTAAACAGGAGCCACGACTCCCTTGGAATAAAGCATAGCCGCTGTTGGAGATTTGACCTGTGCCATGGTTGGTAGGGCCCTTGCAGGTAAAGAGGCTAACAACTTAGCATCGACGTGGTTTCCACTCCCAAGATAGACGAGTTTAACTTCAATGTTTGGATGTTCTTTGTTGAAAAGATTGGTGATCTGCGTTAACGTTGTTCCGAGTTTTGCACCCATTCCTTCCCAAAAAGTCACAACGACTTTCTGCTGGGCAAAAACAGCAAAAGTTAAAAGTGATAAAACTAATAGAACGAGAATCAATTTTTTCATGAACAATCACCCCCTGGATTTTTTACTTACCCGTATACGGCAAGCCGTCTATTATACAACAAGATGAAATAAAAATGCCAGAGCGAAATTCGTCTCAGATTCTAACGCTTCTCTTCACAAGATTTCGGCACGGTGGTTGGAATGATATTGTTACCAACATGACCGTGCAGAGAGCAATTTTTGCAATTGCTGAAGATATCAAGAAGAACGAGGTAGGAGGGCTCTCTTCACGATCGTGTGGGTAGTAATTTTTGAATAACACATTCTTTGACATTTTAGTACCGCTTTACAAGCGGTGAGTGTAATCTTTTTGAAGCCTTGTCAAAACTGATTCAGACGTTTTTTGGAGTCTTTGACCACACCGTCATCCTGAAAG
>WFSH01000001.1 GCA_015486145.1 Mesoaciditogaceae bacterium | reverse complement strand
TACAGAAAAGCAACGTTAGAAGATCTCGACTTTATCGCTTATCTTCATTCAACGAAACCTGTGAGATTTGTGAGAAAAAGGGAAATATTCAAAAAGATGTTGGAAGCATCAAGAGCGGACAACATGCCGGCTGAGATCTTTGTTTCAAATTCAGCGTACGTGGTTGTCACTAAAGGTGTTGTTTTTCGTGACAAACAAGATCGTTATCATTGTGTTGAACACGGTGGCTGTCAAACAAAAGTTGCAAGTTTAATAAGAGCTGTTTCGAGAAAGATGAACCCAATGGTAATTCACACAACATCTTCTGACTGTGTGTTGAACGAACTTTTCCACTCGAGTGAGAGTCAAAGAAGACCATTTTTAGGAACCTTAAAGATATTGGATAAGTCACTCTTTTTAAAACAGTTAAGTCCTTATCTGGAAGAGAGAACAATTGAGGGCATTGAAAAAATAAACGACTTGTCAAAGCTGACGCGGTATATCTTTGGAACGTCGGAAAATGAAGGTGAAACATTGAAAGAACCTGTACCTCTTCCGGATTATGGCATGGATTATGTTTAGTGGATCTTTGGGCGTCGTCCAAAAAGTGTCGTTGGAGAATATTACAAGTGTAGTTTTTGCATATTTTGGAAAATCTTATTACAAAAAAGGAGGTACCAAAGATGGCAAGTGTAAAAATTTCCATTATAGGAGCTGGTAGCGCAATTTTTTCCGTTAGATTGACGAGTGATATTTGTAAAACGAAAAGTCTTTCTGGAAGTGTTGTCACATTAATGGATGTTGATGAAAAACGCCTTGATGCCGCCTATGAGCTTGCATCTCGATACGCCAAAGACATGAAAGCGGATGTACATTTCAAAAAGACGATGGATTTGAAAGATGCCCTAACGGGAGCGGATTTTGTCATAAACACCGCATTGGTCGGTGGACATGATTTTCTTGAAAAGATGAGAAAAATCGGTGAAAAACATGGATATTATAGGGGTATAGACAGTCAAGAATTCAACATGGTTTCCGATTACTACACATTGACCAATTGGAACCAACTTTCTTACTTTTTGAAAATTGCAAACATGATGGAAGAACTCTCTCCAAATGCATGGCTTTTGCAAGCTGCTAACCCTGTTTTTGAAGGTACGACATTGATCTCAAGAAATTCAAAGATAAAAATGGTTGGATTCTGTCACGGTCATTATGCCGTTAACAACATAATCGATGCTTTGGGATTAGAAAAAGAAAAAGTTGATTGGCAAATCGCTGGATTCAACCACGCAATTTGGCTTACCCGTTTTCAGTACAACGGAAACGATGCATACCCTCTTTTGGATGAATGGATTAAAAAGAATCCAAATGGAAAATCTCCGAAAACACCTTTTGACGATCAGCTATCACCCGTTGCCATAGATAACTATCGCTTTTACGGGAGAATGCCCATAGGAGACACGGTGAGAAACACCGGTTGGAGATATCATTATGACCTTGAAACCAAGAAAAGATGGTATGGTGAGCCATGGGGTGGAGCCGATTCAGAGCTGGGCTGGAAATGGTACGAAGATAGATTAATTGAGATAACGACATTAACCTCAAAGGCCGCAGAAGTCTTGAAGAAAGACGAAAATATGACACTTTCAGATGTGCTTTCTGCAAATTCTTCCATGATCCCAAGAGATTTTGCAGAAGAAGTTGAGAACTTTTACGATCCCAACACAATGAGTGGAGAGCAACACATTCCATTTATAGATGCAATTGTTAACAATCATACCAACAGGTTTGTCGTTAACGTGTTGAACAACGGCGTCATACCAAATATTCCTGACGATGTTGCAGTTGAAATACCGGCAAAAGTCGACAAAGATGGCATACATCCGGAAGAAATATCTCCCTCTTTACCGCCAAGGATCGTGAAGTGGTACCTTTATCCTCGAATGATGAGAATGGAATGGGCACTGGAAGCGTTCGAAAAGAAAGATCCGGATTTAATTGTTGAAATACTCTTAAGAGATCCGAGAACGAGATCATACGAACAAGCAAAGGGTGTCGTGGAAGATTTGTTCAAAGAAGTGTCGTGGTAAACACATTCCATAAATCGAGAAAGGTATTTGCAATGCGTTGATTCCAAAACTTAGAGTGTGATCACACAATATTTATATCAGTTTTGAACTAAGGAGTTAAAATGAAAAAGATGATGTCGTCACAAAATTCTAACTACCGTTGGATAATGGCTGTCATCACAGGAGTCGTCACGGCAACGAGTTTCATTTCTCTTACCTCCTTTGGTGTGGCTGTACCTTTTATCGCAAAATTCATGAAAATGAACACAAACGTTGTCAGTACATTTGGAGTAGACGCATTTTCGATAGGGTTGTTTGCAGCTTTTTTTGTGGGAAGCAATGGTTTTTTTGACACTAAGATCAAATTGGGCGTTATTGTGGCACAATTGTTGTTAATTGTGCCACAAGTTCTAATTCCAAACGTGAGCTCACTTTGGCTTTTAACTATTCTGCGCTTCTCACAAGGACTGGTAATCATGGTGTTGGCGCTGTTTTCCGTTCAACTTGCCGGTTGGTTTAAACCTTCTGAAAGAGCGATATCACTTTCTTTCACGATGGGAGCGATTCCTTTAGGAGGAGCAATTGGAGGTGTTTTGGCTAGCCATTTGTTGATTTTGGGATGGCAAAGGATGTATTATGCAAGCGCTTTGACCATGGTTATGGGTGCATTTATTTATTTTGTTTTTGCACGAAACCCAAAAGGATTCGAAGAAAAAATTTCGATCTCCAAACAAAAGGTTCACGAAACGGTGTGGAACAAAAAAATAACGTGGATAATGGGCTTTCTTCCAGCACCTGTTGCGTGGTCTTTGTTCAGCTTGGGGGGCTTCCTGCCAAATTTTGGTTACCACCTTGGTTACAAAGCAAGCCAAGTTGGTAATCTGATGCTTGTATGGGGTATTGTGGGGGCTATTTCGTGCTTTGTTGGCGCTTTGATAGGAGATAGAATGGTGAAAAACAAAAAGAGCGATATCGAGATATTTCGCGCTCGATTGGACGTTATGATGATGGCTAATATTCTTGCTGGAATTGGTGCGCTTATCATGATTTTTCTTGGTTCATCTTCTTTCATTTGGCTCATAACAGGGGCCAGCATCAACACATTTTCCCAAATACTGGCACCTAATTACTGGGCTTCGTTGTCAAATGTCTTTCCAACAGCTTTAATGGGAACAGGCGCATTTGCAATGGGACTTTTGTCCAACGTTCCCAGTGCGGTAGGTCCACTGATTTCCTCGTTCATGATCGATAAAATCGGCTGGGATGGATTTTTCGCTCTCATAGTGCTCTTATCAGGAGTTGGAGTGATTCTGAATATATTGGCGGCTCATTCTAAAACGCCACTTTCAGAATGAGATTTGACATGTGGTGGAGATTCTATCTTTTAGAACTTTCGATATACGTACCCGGAGCTTTTTTCAGTTTTATTGGAAATTACTTTAACTTGATCCACTTCTCCAATTTCCAAAATGGCATTCTCGGCAGTGTCCCTGCAGTAGTACTGCTTATATCCAACCCTTTTTGGATGCGCTTTGCCGACAGAAGAATAAAAAATACCACTCTTATAATCTTATCCTTCGCCAGTAGCTTTATATTGTGGGAAGTCTTTTATTTTAAAACGTTTTTACCGGTACTTCTTGCAATGGTAGTTCTAAGCTTTATGGCAACTGCCATTGTGCCGGTTGCAGAATCAATTTCCTTGGTGTATTCAAAAAAAAGATTCTTTTCTTTTGGTAAGGCAAGGATGATGGGATCGATTTCGTATGCACTAGCCGTCATGACATTTGGATATATCAGGAGTGACTTTCTTTTCTTTACCATAGGTTCACTTTCTTTTTTGATCATTGGTGTCATCTCTTTCCTCGTTCCAAAAACTAAGGGGTTCAACGTTGGAAAAAAGATCAAGCATTCTTATAGAAACATTCCAATGACTTTTTACAGAATGCTGTTGCTGGAAATCTTGGTTATGTCTTCAGGAGCGTTTGGCTCGTATTTTTTCCCAATACTCATGAGAGCAAGAGGTCAACCCGTCTTATTTGCCGGTATTGCAATGGGGATTCCAGCACTCTCTGAAATTCCATTCCTGCTTTTTGCGGACAAGATCGTTGAACATTTGGGAATCAAAAGAATCTTGGTAATAGCTTCCATTTTGTTTGGAGTAAGATGGCTACTAACATGGATATTTACCAATCCCATAATTGTCATTTTTATTCAAGGGATGGAATTTTTTAATTGGATTGCTGTGTATTATGCAATACTGTACTATACAAATTATCAGGTGAAATCCACACATAGAGCGGATGCACAAGCGCTGTTTTGGATGACAACCAGTGGCTTTTCAACAATATTCGGGCTTGAGTTAGGAGGATGGTTGGCCAACACCATTGGAGTGGTGAATACATACGCTTTCTTTGGGGTGCTTTCAATCATTGGTGGAATATCTTACGGGATGATTGAATACCTTATACGCGTTAAAAGCGTAAAAAGAGTTTGCGAAAGAAAGTGAGATAGCTCACTATTCACTTCGTTTCTTGTCAATGTGTCAAAGAAATAAGGTTCTCTTCATTTTTGTATGGATAAAACAAGACGAATCTCTATTCTGTCCTTGAGTTTGATCAAAGTCATTCAAAAAGCCTTGTCATCAAGCAAAAGAACAAACACCTTTGAAGTACTGTCAGGACATATGAACTCATTGTTTTTTGATTTCGTAGGGGCAATTCATGAATTGCCCGTACAAACAGAAATAAATGCCGAATATTCTCAACAACGTAGGGGCATGGAATATCACGAAAATTTGTCATCATATCCAACACGTAGGGGCACAGCATGCCGTGCCCGTACACGTGCTCCAATAAAC